>JBJXFZ010000143.1:0-61412 GCA_046154245.1 Pyrinomonadaceae bacterium | reverse complement strand
CGCGTTCGCCGAATACCTGCATCCTGTTCTCGAGGAATACTTCAAACCAAATCCGGCTAATCACGGCTCGTACTTTATCGGCTGGTCATCGACGGATGAAACGTTTTGGAAAGAGAATTATCGAATTTGGATGAAAGCTCTGTATGAATTTGAGCGGCGCGGCGGCTTGATCGGCACGGGCGAGGACGCCGGATTTATCTATCAGATTTACGGTTTTGGGCTGATTCGCGAACTCGAACTTCATCAAGAAACCGGCTTTCATCCGCTGAAAGTGATTCAACACGCGACATGGAACGGCGCAAAAATATTAGGTAAAGAAGATTCGCTTGGCCGAATCCGTGTCGGCTACAAGGCCGATCTCATTGTCGTCAACGGCAATCCGCTCGAAAACTTCAAGGTCCTTTCACCGCTCGGCACCGAAGAGATCCGCGACGGTAAGACTGCCAAAACCGGCGGCATCGAGTGGACGATTCGTGACGGCGTTCCGTTTCACGCACCGACGCTTGCGGCCGAGGTTCGCACACTTGTTGCGAACGCCAAGAAAGATCACAAGAAGTGAAACGGCCTTTCATGGCGCCACAAGAGAGACTAGTCCGAGCCACGCGCTAGAGTTCGGCACGACGAGCCTTAGCGGAAAGAGGACCGTAAGAAGCAGGACTCCGGCCGCGAAGACATAATTTACTTTGCCATTCTTTGCGGTTTGCCACGCCAAACACAAGATCGCGATTACCGTCGGGATACCGAAGGCCCAATATAGAATGTACTCATACGGCAGCGGTGACACGCGAAACAGAGCTGCGGGCATAAAGCTGATCGCCGTGAGCACCATCAACGATTTGTGAGCCGCGGGCCGCTTGCGATAATAGATCGCGGCGGCAAAAAAGATAACAAACAAAGCCATATCCGAAACTGGGAAGAAAAAGAAAGCGTGTGGATTCTCTCCCGGAGGTGCAGCTCCGCGTATAAGTTGAGCGTCATACGCAGTCGCGATCCCCACAACCACTACCACGGTCGCTAGGGCAATGCCGACCAGGCCCATCGTCATGTGGATCTTAAAATTCTTTGTGCGGATCAATGCGATCTGCGCAACAAAATAAATGACCCACAGCGACATCACCAGGCCGTGAACATGGACAAGCGCATTTGCGACCGACGGCACGTCAAAGAACGCGCTAAAGTAGTACGACTTGAAATATCCGATCAGAACCACGAGCGGAAAACCGACCGCTATGACCTTGTACAGGTTCTTGTCCGACGGACGTTGCAGTGAAGTTGCATTGACAGCCATTTTTGTTCGCCTCCAAATTGGAAAGGCGACAAAACTGGTCGAGAAGTATCAATGGTGCGGCGGCAAAGAGAAAAAGCCCGACGTGCTCTCCCCTTCACGCCGGGCTTTTTCATAAATGGCCGAAAGTTTCTCGCCAACGGCCAAACCGATAATTTTTCAATACGCGAAAACCGGTAAAGTTACTTCTTTTTTCAACTCGATCTCAAACTCCTGATCTTTTTTTATTCGGGCCTCGCTGCCTTTTCTGAAAGCGATCAGGTCCAGAAAACTTATCAGGAAGAATTTCGACGACTGCTCGCTGAACGCTTTGCTCGCTAGCGCGCCGTTGATCTTTCGCGTGCCGTACGCGAGTTTGAGACTTTCGAATACGACGTTCAACTTACCGTCACGGCCCGCGTGAGCGGCACGTTCAACTTTCGTAACGCGCCCTTCAATAACAGAACCCGCGGGCAGAACGACGGTGTCGTTATTTAATACCGGCGTCACGACTGACGCGATAAACGTATCATTCACGCTCGCGAACTTAGAGCTGAGTTCGACGTCCAGCTTTAGACGAATTCGCGTTCCGGCGGGCAGACGGTATGTCGAGTCTCGTTGGGCCATTAAGTAGATCGAATTTGCAAAGATCACGAGCGCCAATAAAACTGTCGGACGCACAAACGTTTTATGTTTCATCAAAAACCTCCGCATCGCGATTTAGGTATTGACGCGACGCAAGTCAGCAATGGCTGTGCCATTCACGTGAGATCAGGTTAAAAAAACGAAATACAGGTATTTGAGTGCGAATTTTGTAATGAGGTTGCTCGGGCGGCGCGTTTTTTAAGACCGTATCGTCTATACACACACGAAATAGAGCGCGGGATCAGTAAGCAAAGGATCACAACCGCAGTCAGCGACAGATCCTTCACTGTCGCCGGTTTTCTGCTACTGCCTACTGTAATATCGGGTGACCGCCGCCCTTGCTGTGATCGGCCGTTTCGGACCAGCGTTTACGATCGTTGTGATACAACACGATGTGCTCGCCCTCGTAGCGGACGACGTTGGATATTCGGTCAAAGTCCTTTGTGTGCTCGGCGAAGACAAAAGCGCACGGCTCGTTTGAGATCACCATTCCGGCGGCGTAAATGTACCCGCCCTGATCGTAAACCGAACCGCGATACTGTCCGGCGTTAACCGCGATGTCCGGCGAATATTGCCCCGCACTGTCCTTTGTTCGGTCAGCCTTGCCGATAAAGATCGAGTAGTCGCTGTAATTCAAACGCTTACGATAATTGTTCTTCTTTGCGACCGCGAAAAGATCTGCGAGGCCCTTGTCGATGGCCTTCAAGACCGTCGCGGATGGTTTGTTGACGGCGTAAACATTCGCACCCTTAGATGTGCGAGTTGTAACTTTGAACTTATCACCCGTCGCTTTCTCGGCTTTTGCAAGCAGGCGTGCGTCTTGCGCATAATGAGATGCCGAGCCGGCGGCGAGAACGAGAATAACGATTGTCGAGATAAATTTTGTCATGGCGTTTCTAAACTCCGCGAATCGCGTTGAGTGCAAGTATTATGCCATGGAATTTGAAGATGGTGCTGAGGGCGGGAATCGAACCCAAAGCCCGCTGATCTACATTCTGCTGTTCGCATTGTCGGTTAACCTGATCATTTGGGTGATCGAGGGCGCCGCCGGTTTTCCGGTCGAATCGGTCGCCATCGGTCTGATCCTGCAAATCAATTCAGGACTCAGATTTTATCAAGAGGGCAAGGCGGAGGCCGCTCTCGATCGGCTTAGGCAGCTTGCGGCTCCGCTCGTCTGGGCGGTTCGCGAGCGAAAACATGTCGCAATAAGCAGTGCAGACGGCAATTCGCTGATAAAGCTCCGGGGCAATGTACAACTCTGTGCCTTTCGCCGTACACGTGGCCCGAAAATCAAAAACAGATGTCGCCGGAAAACGAACTAAGCCGGGATCTCCAATCCTCATAATCCAGTTATTGCTGACATCTCCGTAAGCATGAGGTTTTCAGGCTTAATATCCCCGATGAAGATTGCTCATGAGATGCCTAGGAAGTTCATCGCCTCCATTTAGCTGATCATCGGCCCAGTGCGTTCACTTGAGGCGGTCTGAACATAAATACTCGAGGAGGTGTGAAAATACAGGTCCTTATTTTCCCTTGCTCTTCTGGGTCGCTCGCCGAGGAGGATTTGACTTATTTTATTTTGAGATTAGGAGTTCTCATGCTAGTATTTTTGACATTCGTGGAAAATGAACTTCCCTTGCTCTAAACAGGCCGTGGAATCGCCTTGAATGGAACCGCAATCGTGTGACCTTGATGCAGCAAGGATGTTTCCGATTCCGCGTCGGAAATGTATCTTTGATCATATTTTCAAGTGATCGAGAAAGGCCGGTATGGATTATTACATTTATAAGGACGATCAGAATCTCGGGCCGTTGTCGGAGCGTGAAGTTTCCGATGGCTTACGCAGTGGAAGATTTTTATCCGACGATTTGGGCTGTCGCGTCGGAGAAGACCGATGGGTTGACCTGGATTTTTTCTTCCCCAATATGACGAACCAGGCACATACGTGGATAGAGCCCCAAAATGTGTCCGAGCCTCGTTTCGCCAATCCTCCGGCACAACCCGCACCTCGGTTTGAAAACAGCGGTCTGCAAAGGCCGTTAGGCAGGCAAACTTCTCAGCAGATCGACATGCATCCCCCTACCAATCAGGGGCAGGTGTATCAGCAACCCGCGTATGTTGTTCAGCCAATTATTATTGGTGCAAATAAGAGCCGTGTAAGTTACGTCCTTCTGGGCATTTTTCTCGGCGGGCTCGGCATACACAATTTTTATGCTGGATATAGCGGCCGGGGCGTGGCCCAGTTGCTGCTGACCCTATTCTTGTTTTGGACGATAGTCGTACCGATTGTAGTTTGGATATGGGTGATCATTGAGGTCATCAGCGTTGATCGTGATGCGTATGGGAATCGCTTCTCATAGAACTTGGTAACGATGGCCGGCAAATTTATGTTAGCAACTCACAAAACTCAGTCTTACCTTATCAGCACGCTTCTATTGATTGCATTGCTTGCCGCGTGCGAGGGATCCCGTCCGCCGAAATGGGGGCTTTGTAAGTCGGTGAAACCCGAGTTGACATCCTCAACAATAAATACAACAGATGAACTTGTTGTTTACCTCGACACCAGCGCCAGTATGGCGGGATACCTGTCACCGAATGGTAAAACAAATTTTGCAGCTTCGCCGGATGGCAACACTATTTTTAGCAAGACTCTGCTTGAATTGCGAAACGTGGTCACTACGATGACTCCGCAGCCGAAGGTCGTTGTTCGACGTGTTGACACTAACGTTTCTGCTCCCTCATTCAGCGATCTTGAATTGTCTCAAAACTCGCAAAATAGGGGAATTTACAGTGGGAAAGAAACGAATCTGGCCGGCTCTATAAAATCATTCTCCGAACCGCTTGATAAAGACTCAGCGGATCAGGCGCCGCCTCGTTTTCACATTCTGCTAACTGACGGGGTCCAATCATCGGAGAAGAGCGACACCAACCTTTCCTGCGATAAGGGATCGGATTCTCTATGTGTCAAGAATAGGTTACTTGAATTGATTAATGCCGGGTGGGGCGGGGCGATTATCGGAATGCGGAGCGAATTCGGAGGTCATGTCTATTCTGAAGTCTCTAAAAAGCCAGTCCCTTATAACTCGGGCAAAGATCCGAATAAATTCCGGCCCTTTTTCCTGTATATATTTTCACCGGACCGGTCCGCGCTCGGCAAGTTAGTAACGTCTTTGAGGCGCAACCTTAGTCCGCTCGGACGCGCCGACTCATTTCGAGAATATGGATTAACTACGGATTATTCAGCTGGTTTAACTTCAGTGGAAATCCCAAATGAGAAACCGGCCGGTGATTTGATACGCGTTCATAAGGACAAAAGCAACGATAATCAGACGCCGCGAATTGAGGTTACATCGTCCGTTGATGGCACAGTGAAAAAAGGCAAACAACAGTTTGTTCTAACTGTAAAACCCGCTTGGTCGGAACACGCAACCAGCGCCGGTACGCCTGACGAATTGGGCCGATTGCTTAAATGGGAAATGCGTTCAGTTTATCCTGATAATGAGGATCCAAAACGACGTTATCCATCTCTCAAGCTGTTGGAATCGAAGCCGGCGAACGGACAGATTGACCTTACATTCGAAACTGGTTGGTCGTTGGAGAGCGGTGATCTTGATTGGCGAATGTATCGAATCATCGGTACGCTCGATACCGAAAAAAACGCGCCAGAATGGGTAATGGCCTGGACTACTAGTTTGGACACGACCGCCGACAATGCGAACAAGACGCTCAACTTTGAAAGTTCAGTCGCAAATCTATGGAAGAACTCGGCGCTTGAAAAATATCCTGTGGCGGAATTTTGCGTACGAGTCGGTTCTAAATAGAGAGGACTTATGGGAATTATTGCATTGTTCTTAGAGAATGATTTTCTTCGAACTTTAGTCGAACTTGCTGATGATGAACCGGACACCGCGACGGCATGGGTGACCACAGCCGTCGTACTTGCGGTTTTGGTTGCCTTACTGATTTTTGCGTTTAAGGGTTTTCGGAAATATATGGCAGAGATAGCCAGACGCAAGATTTGGACCCGCCGACAAACCTGGCTAGCTATCGTTGTGGGCTTTGTCCCAATATTCCTCTCCCTTCTTGTAATTAGGTGGTTTTCCCTTGACTACACCAATTTCATTAGTATTGGCGATCTGTTCAAGGGGACCCTTTTTGCGTGGCTGGTTTATTTGATACTGATGGTTCTCGGCCATTTGGTTAGCCCGTGGCGGCGGGAGCTGATTTGAGCGAAAGGAAGCAAAAAATGAAACACGTGTTTATTGCAATTGGGGGAAGCGGCACAAAGGTTGCGGAAGCTTTGGTAAGACTGTTATCGGTTGGCTTTCCGACGCATCGAGATGAAGACGGGGGGTTGACCAGCGCGGGCGACAGCCTCCAAATCTGGCGCGTTGATCCGGATAGAAGCTCGGGGGCCAGCGAAGACCTCAACCAAGCGTTGCAGGACTATCGCAAGATGCAGAGTTGCCTTAGCGATAATGACGAAACGCGAACATTGGCGCAAAGTCGTTGGGCAATGGACATCGAGACTAAAGTTCGGCACCTGGATCCTCTCGATCTACCGCAACAAGGCGAGCAAGATAACGTGATCAAAACTCTTCGCGGGGTTCTCGATTCCCGCCACAGTCGTGCCGGCCAAAGTGTTAGATCCTCCGCGCCATTGCTGGCGCCTTTTTATGAAACGAAAGATCTGGACGTGCAGATCGATCGCGGCTTTTACCAAAAACCTTTCATTGGGTCGGCCGTAATGTCAATTTTCGCAAAGTCCCTTGAAGATGATGCAACGCCGGGCGGAAAAGCGGCGGGCTTGACGGGCTTCAGTAATACGCCTACGAATTTCTTTTTATGTGGCAGCCTTCATGGAGGCACAGGTGCGTGCGGCGTCCCAGTTATGGCGAGTTTTCTAAAAGGCCGTAAAGACCAAAATACTGGTTGGGGTTGGCGTATCGGCGGATGCCTTCTCGCCCCATATGTTACGCCTCCGAATCCGCCCTTTAGCTCGCTCGAGGACGGCTCGCGGTTTGATGAAAACGACGTCAGCCAGTATATCGAGCGTTTTGGTAACGAGCCGGCTTTCACGGGCATGACGCCCGAAGAAAAGCAAGAATTGGTCAAACAAATTCTGCAAGGCTTTTATGCCGATCCGGAAGACATGGAAGCCCGGGCAAAACAGGGCCTCGCCTATTATCGAGATCACAGCGCCGATTATTTTGATGAGCTTTATTTAGTCGGTAAGCCGAATCCAAACAAGCTCAAGGCATGGAGTAATGGTGGAGCCTCCCAGCGAAACCCGCTGAATTCTGCGGAAGTGGTCTCAGCTATTTCAGCATTGAATTTTTTCGCCCAGGCCAACACGGGGAATCCAAAGTCATATGTTATTGGTAGTACAGTTTCTGACATTCCGGCTGATGACATGCGCCTCAGTCATATACCTTCGTACACGGTTGGCGGGATGGAAATCGATGCGGAAAAGGTCTTTTTGGCATCGGCTTTGCTTCAACATTTGGTAGTGCACCAGATTCCGTGGGACAACGTTCGGGCGTCGGTCAAGGATTTTGATTTGTGTAAATTCTATGACGATAAGGAATCCAGGGTCGATATTGATAAGCCCTGCTTTGCCGAATCATTGAGGCTGATCTCGCTTTCTTTGCAAACGTTAGTTAGGGAAAACCAGGAGCAATCTCCGACAGGCTGGAACGGAAGGGATGGACGGGAAATGTGGAAGTATCTTGCGGCCGATGACGTATCGATAAAAGATATTGAGCAAAAACTTGCAAAGAAAATGTTTGGCAGCGATGCGAAAGGGTCGGTAACGCTCGGAAATTCGGCGGCCAAATTTACAACACAGAATTTCGGGAAGTGGTGTCCTGCAGGCGACCAATTCACTCGCGGTGATTATTTGCGCCACGTGTGGACAGAGATCTTCAATCGCTGCCAGACCCAGCTTGGCGCCTAACCTGTGTGAATAGATTGCTAGTAAGGGTATGAAACACTGTTCCACGTGTAATCGGACCTACGATGACGGTATTAAGTTCTGTCTTGCGGACGGTACTGCTTTATGTGTGGTTATCCAAAACCCATCGTCATCAAATATTCCGAAGCCACCTGCTGCCGCAAAGCGAATCTCAAATCCCCTGTTCTTATACATGGTACTAGGCGGCGTCTTTGTGCTGATCGGCGTGGTTGCAGCGACATTGATTCGATCCGACTCAGGTATTTTCGCATTGCCCAAGAGCGAGAATCCGGTAAATGCCTCGACTTCGGCGGTGCTGAATCAAACGAGTAACGGATTTCAGCCCGTTCTTACAACCGGGAACCCACCTTCCCAGGTGCCGAATAGCGGAGCCACTACTTTAGAATCGCGACCTGTTGCACCTGCCCTAGATACTGAACAGATTAGACGAAAGATCTCCGCCCGTATTTACAGTTGGGAACGTGCCGGTGAAGCGCGTGATGTAGATTCATACATGCAGAATTATGCAGATTCGGTGGATTACTACAGGAAAAAGAATGCCAGTAAGAGCTTTGTGAGCAGTGACAAGCAGCGTGCATTTTCGAAGTTCAGCTCGATCTCATTAACAATCAACATTATCAGCGTCACGACCGATTCAACGGGAAAGCATGCCGATGCCCTAATCGACAAGGAGTGGCTGTTTCAAGGCGGCGCATACCTGTCGGGAAAAGTCCGGCAACGACTTCAATTCAAATTGATCAATGGCGAATGGTTAATCGCGGGTGAAAAGGACTTGAAGGTTTACTACGTTAATAGCTGACCGCGGGGTGGCTAAGTGATGCTTATTAACTTCTTATGAATGTTAAAGAAATTGTCTCTTAAGGAATCAATATGTCAAAAGATTTTCTAAATGCAGGAATACTAGGTGCGAATATTAGCGCCGCTGGCGGGAGAGGTTTTCGGCCTATTAATACCGACAACCTTCCCATTCCGGAATATGACGGACGGTATTTTGAAACGTTTCCAACGGTTTGGGCTAATGCTTACGCGTTTCGCAAAGAGTTGGAGATGGAATCTCAAATAGCAATCGGTGAGTGGATAACCCTCTTTTTGCTGCATTATTTTGGTGTCCTACATCTGGAAAACTTCGACCAAAAGCTTTTACAAAAGGAATTTGATAGGGACTTGTGGCTTGCATTTTCCGGCACTTATCCCCGCAGTCGTGACGAAGCCGATCTCCAATCGATCGGCATCCTGCGGACATCCGGTCCGGAAGGGGCAGTCGTCGGAGCTTACTATCCGCAAATAATATTCTTTCCAAGTCGTGGTCGTGAGTCGTGGGCGTCCAGCGAAAGTCTCAAGCCGTATTTGGAGAATAATCGGCTGTCTTGGTCAAAGGCCTCAGCCCTTCTACTCGAAAGTGATTACTATAAAAGCGAATTTCACGCCCATTTGCGGGCCATTCCTAATGTCCTGCCACGCCGTGAATTGAAAGAACGGATGGAAGCGTTCTGCGATCAGATCTTCGGGGCATTTTACGGGCAGACGAAGGCCATTTCTCCGCACCCAGGCGGATGGGATACCCGAATTCCGAAAGAGATAAGTGCCGCCGAGCTTTTGCGGGAATATCCACTGCAACGAGGTCGTAATAAAGACGGGGGCAAAACATATTATTTGCTTACAGGTCTGGATCTTAGTTATCAGCCGCCTTGGATGAAGACGAAGATCTCACCCGAATTGCCTGCGCCGGTCGATTTTATGCAAAGTGGCCCGCGCCAAATCACAGTTGAGTTTGCCGGTAAGAAACATGTGTGCGCTCTAGAAGAGGGCGATGAAATTGTTCTCTTGAAAGACTTGTTTTTGGCTCATCCGCCGTTTTTCTGCAAAGTTCCGCGCGAAACGGACACTTTTGCCAACCGCGTCAGCTTCAAACATGAGGTCGCGTTGCAGGACAATACAATAAGGCCACAGGAAAAAGCTGTTTGTCTTGCTCCTTTGCAGCACATTTTTTTTCAACATTTTCGCGAGATCTTCCAGGAAATGAAAACTGTTAGATCTGAGCCTACACCCGACGGGGGCGTGCAATGGAGCTTCGGAATATGGGGTGAAGGTGGCCTGAAGGAACAGCTTTACGAAGTTTATTGGAAAGTCAAACCGATCTTGCTGGCGAATCTAGCAAGCACCAATACCCTCTCGATTTATCCACCAAAAGTTTCACCGCAATGGAAGCTTTATGTAGCCCATGGCACCGGCAATAAGGAAACGAGTGGGCGCTGGCACCTGATCGATGAAAACGGCTGGCTGGCGACGGAAATCGACCTCGAAGAAGAGGAATATGTCAGCATTCTTCACCGCGAAGGCGATGCTCCAAATCGTCCAAAAGCAATGTTATTCAAGGATGCGGCGGGAAAGGAACGCGGAATAATGTTTCTTGCCGAACTGGATAATGTCGATCTCGACAGCGACCAGACGGCGACGTTGGCCGTGGATTTCGGTACGAGCAATACCTGTGTTGCGGTCAAAGCGCGTAAGGCGGAAGTATTGGATTTTTCATTGAGCCCACTCCCAATCTGGGGGCCAACAAGCCCTGCCGAGAATCCTGGTTTTGTGCCGAAAAAGTGGGGAGGGCAAAGGGGCTTCTTCCCGACGATTTTGCTATCGCGCCGGTTCGATGACAGACTTCCGGCGATCGAACCGGAACATCTTTTGATAGAGCATCTATTCAAGGTTGATATTCCAAGTCTGCACAAAGGCATCAATGACCGCTTCGCGAGCGGCGTGTTTAATAAGGACTGGCGTACCCACAGCAACCTGAAGTGGAATACTGATACAAGAACACCGTGGAGATCATTGTTTTTGGAACTGATCCTGCTTTACACCCACGCAGAGGTTTTCTTCAAACGTAGCGCAAAATTGGAAAAATATGTGTTTACGTATCCGCTTGCATTTTCGGCTGATTACGGCGACACCTATCACAACAAAGCCCAAGAGGCTATCAGAAAAGTCCGGCATTATTGTTACGGCGAGGATCGCCTAGCCGACGTGCATTCGATGTATAACAAAGTTGACGAAAGCACGGCGATAGCCCGGTCAACGAACAGTGAGGGTATGCGGGGCCGGGTCGAGGTGTTTATCGACATCGGCGGTGGTACTGCAGATATGGCAATTCGTCATCAAAACGAGTTTTTGGTATTGGATAGTTTACGAGTTGCGGGAAGGTCGTTCTTTCAGTTTGCGAAGAAGAACTTTGATCAGAACACTAAACTGCCCGGGGCCCTCGATTTTCGAAAGAATATGAGCCGCGTGATACGTGGAAAGGCTGAGGATCTCGATCTGACGACGATCGAAAGCGATCTGGCCGAGGATCTTGGTGCGTTTTACGCTGTCGAGGTAAACGAACTTGACGAGAGCATGTTTCAGGAACGCGAAGAAAATGTCCTCAAACAGCGAATGGGAAAGGTCTCTTACCAGCGTTATCGTTCTCGGTTATTCTTCTATCACGTTCTGACGTACGCCTTGCTCCAATCATGTGCGACGGTGATCGATCAAAAAATAGTGCTCAACAATGGCCTTAATTTGATTCTAGGTGGCAACGGCTGGGGATTGTTATTATTCGCCGAGCTCCAACGCAAGTCTTCTGTGCTCATGCGTGAATCGAAAGAGATTCTGGCGTTATTAAAGGAGAGGCTTTCAAAAACGCTCACGGACGAAGAAAAACCGTTTTTGGACAAGATCTATATTGAAAGCGTTGATCTTCTTAATCAAGATAGCTTGAGCAGTGCCAAGACCAGCGTTGCTCTCGGCGCTCTATTTGATGGGTCTAAGAACACGGCGGTCGCTGACACATCTGCTTATGCGGGCATGACCATTAAAGATATGGAGATTAACGGTTCGGCTCCCAAGACGATCCGCTGGTGCGACCGTTGGAGTTACGATGCATTTCGGGATATTTTCGGCCGGTTCACCGACATCAAGAGCCGCAGTTTTGCTCAGCCTGATGAACTGAAGGAACCGATAGATGACACCTTGGGTATTTTCACAGCCGTGGGCAACACGAGCAGCTTTGGAAAAGACCACTCGCCGGAGGGTTTCTGGATGAAACTCAATTCCCAAATAGTCAAGAGCCTAACCGACAAGCTTCAAACGGAGGGAGAAAGATTAAATCTAGTTCCGATCAACTATTTCTTGTCGGAAATACTGTATCCAACGGACTCAGTAAGCAATATGCTCGACAAGTTGGCCGAAAGCAACCTGAATAGCGATGGCAACGGTGGGGGCTAGATAAATGAAACACTCGATACGCACGTCATCCGTCATTTTGTTGGTTTTCTTTCTAAGTGTTACCGCAGTTTTTGCGCGTGGACAAGCGGAGAAAAAAGATAAGGTACCAAACAAAAACTCTGGTGGAACTCAGCTAGATCAGAAGAAACAAACAGAACCAGGCAAAGACGCTGGCAGGCCCGTGAATAAAATTACATCTAAGCCAGCCCCATCCGCGACAGAAGCCGGTGCAGGTAATACAGCAAACAAGCCAGATTCCACCGGAACGGCAGAAGATGTTGGAGAGGCAAGGCCGCCGAAAAGCCAATTAGAAAACAGGGATGAAGATCGCTGGCCTTTGTCTTTGCTTAAGTGGTTGGTCATTATCCTAGGGACCGCCTTAGTTGTGGGAGGAATTGTTTGGCTCGTGCTACATATGCGGCGGAGCAAGGAACGTGAAAGGAATGAAATTCGCGCCGGATTCAGCGACCTAAGAAACAGACACAAAACTTTTGACCAAAAACTTGAGACACTAAGTAAAATCACTACCGATCTCAGCCAACAGGTTGCTCAGCAGAAAGCTGAAATAAGCGGATTGAAGCGAAACATGACCGACCTTGGGGGATCGACGTATCCTCCTCCCCCGCCGGTCGTCTCATATCCAAAGGAGCCACCTCGGTTTCCCGTTTCGGCTACGGATTATCTTGGAAAGATTGGTCAAGTAGGTACGCCTGTTAAATACGACTACAAGGAGGGTATTTTGGTCTCGGATCCTGCCAACGAAGGTGGTTTGTTGATAGTACAAGACGAGGGTCGGCTCTATGTGGTTCCAAGTTATGGTTTCTTTCAAACAAAGAGTGACTACACGAATTATTTTGAGAAGTATTACACTTGCGCCCGACCTATGGGTGGAAATGTTTGGATTCTGCAGCCCGCAACGGTGAATCAGGTTGCCGACGGCTGGCAGTTGGATTCGGTGGGTGAGCTTGAAATCAGATGATTGTCCGTTCGGATCGCCCGGTTATGATGTTGAAAAGAAGATTTTTATTATCATTCGCGATTAGTGGCCTTTTATTGGTCGGCGGAAATGGCTGCGGTCGAAGCGAAACAGGCCTCCTCACCTTTGTTCCATCCGATAGCGCGGCGATCTTGATCGTCAATTGGACCTCGGTCAAAAAGGATAGCGAGCTGAGGTCAATAATCAAGAGCGTCGAGTTCGAGGCGCAGATGCGGCGCTTAGGGACAGAGAGCGAGGCCATTGACGAAGTGGTCGCTTTTGGAGCGTCGAGTTCGCGTGCGGCCTTGCTAATGCGCGGCAAATTTGATCGACAAAAGATCATTAACCACCTTGAATCAACTGGTTGGAGCGAGAGCGCTCATGACGGACCGAAGATGTACGTCAATGCAAGCGACTTCGTTTCTTTACCGACGCGTGGGGTAATAATTGGAGGCCCGCGCGAGGGCGTTTTGGCGGCACTGCAAACTGCAAAAGATTCACGTGAGAATATCAACTCTGCGGCAGCTTTTCGAAATATCAAAGATGAGATGCCCGCTGGCAAAAGTCCGATAATGGGCTTTTTGATCGCACCTGACGGAACGCTGGAGATGGCTGACGCTGCCTTGTCCGTCACCGCTGGAGCAATGTCTCTTTTCGGTATCGGAGAGATCGGCGCGATTCTCAAGAAGCTGAATGTGGCTAGCGGAGCTGGTTTCTCCATCGCTCGCGGCGCGACCAGTCAGAAATGCGCAGTTAATTTCTGCGTGGTAATGAGGGACGAACAAACTGCAACAATTGCCGCTGGGGCCCTAAGCGTGATGAAAAATTTGTCGACTTTTGTCGGGAACGCTGACGATAAAGAGAACTTAAGAAATTTTAGTGTCACCCGGCGTAAGAAAGTTCTCTCAATAAAAATGGAAATACCGAGCGAGGCGTTGATGCCACCAGACACGCGCTAGCATGGCAGCGTCGAATCGCCGGATTGTATGACCCGGCCGCTATGAATCGACACTTATAAACTGATGTCAGAAAAAAGAAATCTCCGCATTTTTTGTCCAATTCACGAAGCCTCGTTTGAGGCAATAGAAGCTCCCAAAATTCTTTGCGAGATCACCGAACACGCGCTTTCCACCAGTTTTCCACATGGTGAAGTCTGGGAGTTTTGTTGCAATTGCGAGACGTTTTCACCCAGCAAACTTGGCAAAGGCGAGAAGGCTCGATCGACTTGTTTCAGCTGTCAAAATGAGGTTTCAAAACGTTTCGTCTGCTCGAACTGTAGGACGCTCAGCTTCGAGTGTGGTTCAAAATCAAGAGGGCAAAGCTACTTCGTAAGGGACAACGGTATTGCGCCCATATGTCCCGGCTGCGAAATCCAAACGCAAAACGGTAAAACAACTCGACACGAGTGCTCAGATATCGGGACCGAGTTTCTTACGGCTCACGAAATATGCCCGTTTTGTTTGGAAAGTACCGAGACCGGATTCGTGCGGACACATAATCAGGCAGCGGGATCTGACATGGTCGTATGTCCGAACTGCGATGCTGTTAACCAGACTTCAATGGCGTTTTGTGGAAAATGCCGGTTTCAGTTGCGATTTGATGTCGAAGTCGAAAGGCTCGGGACAGATATCAGCCGAACACAATCCCTCGGATCCCTTTGTCCAAATTGCAGCACCCCAATTCCGTCGAATTCGCACTTTTGCGGTGAATGCGGTCAGGCCGTAAAGAGTACGGTTGCGCCGCCGCCGCCGCCACCACCACGATCCATGAGGGCTGGTGGCAGCCTTGAAGGGTCTGCCACGGCGGACAATTTGCGGACAAATGCTTCTACGACGGATTCGCTTGCCAAAATGGATCCACTGCTCAAACTGGTAGTTGGTATAGGCGGGGCCTCGATCATAATTATTGTCATATTGGTGGCGATCAGCCAGAGCAATAGTGAATCGGCCTTGCCGGGTAATCAGGCCAAGAATTCCTACGCAAATTCACCAGCCAACACTGCCACCAATGCCATGAGAAGGGCTGCAAATGCGATGGCAAACGCGGCAAATGTTGCTGCGAATACACAGCCGTCCGGCTCCGACACGAGGATTGGAAAAACCGGAACGCTAACGACTGACTCAAATATTCGTGAATTTGCTGACCCAAATTCATCAAAGCTCGGTACACATTATAGAGGGGCAAAGGTAAAAATCCTTGACGTTACGTCGGTTTTTAACGACGAAGGCGGCACGTCGGTCTGGTTCCAAATCGAGGTTACCCAATACGGCTCGAGCGCGGATCCAGCCAATGCGGGCTTGGACAAAGATTATGGAAGTCAAGATGTTGGTTGGGTGAACAGTTATCCATACGTTTACGTCGATAACGGAAGACGAAAGATCAGAACACAACTTATTAGATTTGATTAGCGGGGGCGACCGTGCACTGACGAACATCTGAAATAATTCGGTTGTAACCTCAATACCAATTTGATGCCGGAAAAAAGAAATCTCCGAATTTTCTGTCCCATCCATGAAGCCTCATTTGAGGTCACCGAAAACGCTAAGATTCTATGTGAGATCACTGGACATGCTCTTTCAACTGGCTTTCCACGCGCGGAGTTTTGGGAATTTTGCTGTAACTGTGAGACCTTTTCCCCGAGTAAATTGGGAAAGGGCGAAAAGGCTCGAACGTCCTGTTTCAGTTGTCAAAATGAGATCTCAAAACGATATGCCTGCGCAACCTGTAAGACCTTTAGTTTTGAGTGCAGCACGCAAGCCAAAGGAAAAAGCTATTTCCTTACAGATCTGGGCGTTGAACCGGATTGTCCCGGATGTCAAAGTTTATGCATCAGCAAGCTAGCGGTCCGGCACGACTGCAAAGATATCGCGACCGAGTTTTTTGCGGCGCACGAATCATGCCCATTTTGTTTAGAAAAAATGAGCCAACCGACCAAATTTGCTCATACTTCGGCGACCCAAAAAACTAGCGAACGCTGTCCGCAATGCCAATCACACATCGTACCCGGCTCAGCTTTTTGCAGCAGATGTAAATATCAGCTACGAACCGATATTGTTGTTGACAAGCTCGGTTCTGACATCAGTCGAACGCAATTGCTTGGTTCTCTCTGCCCAAACTGCAGTACGCCGATTCCACCGGATTCAGAATTTTGCGGGGAGTGCGGCCAGGCCGTAGTTAAAGCAATTCCGCCGCCTCCACCACCACCACCGCCGCGCAGGAGAAAGCGAATCGTGGGTGTCGGCGAGCCCGATGTGTTGCCGATAATTGATGCGATCCCGACAGAACCCATAATCACGGCTTCAAAACCGAGTTCCGGATTTAGGACTTTGATCGGTGTTGGCATCGGAACGGCCATTTTGATCGTGGTCGCGGTAGCGATCAATAGCTTGAGCAAATCTCGACCACCCGGCACGTCCAACACTAACGCAATCGGTAATCGACCGACTTCAAATTCATACAATTCATACTTCTCGAATAGCCCCGCTTCAAATAGTTACCCGTCAACGCTACCGAATTCGTTTGAATGGAGTTATCAAGGGACGATCGGCGGCAAAGCTTTTTCGATGTCCCTTGTTAAAGACGGAGCGGACTTAAAGGGCAGCGCATCGGCCGGTCGTAACCCCGACACGCTGTCTGGCAGTATTGATTCCAACGGTGACTTTACGCTCGATGGGTATGAAGACGGATCTGAATATACGGGTATTTACTCGGGACGTATTTCCGGCGGCGGCAAGACTATCTCGGGCAAATGGACCAGGACCGACGGCACTCGTGAGACGCCGTTTTCGTTAACGCAAAAGTGAAGAAAATACTGTTAATCTTCTGTTTCCTCCTTTCAAGCTGCTCTCGAATTGAAACGCCGCCGGAAATGCCCCTAGACATCGTGGGGGAGATCAGCATTATTCCGTTGCCGGTGTCGGTCAAACGCCTTGGCGGACAGTTTGAATTGACCGCGGACACGAAGATCGCGGCCAATGACGAGGCCGGCATTAGGGCAGCGGCGGTGCTGGCTGAAGCCTTGATGCGAGATTACGGATTGAAGCTGGGGATGACAGATCGATTGGATCTACCGAACTCGATAATCTTTTCGATCGCATCGCCGGGAAATGACCTTGGCGACGAGGGCTATTTTCTTAGAATTCAGCCGAAGTTCGTGCAAGTTATTGGCTCAGAGCGAGGAATGTTTTACGGGATCCAGTCTTTGAACCAACTGCTTCCGATGAGTTTTGACGGCAAGGCCACCTTGCCGGCGGCCGAGATCTATGACATTCCGCGCTTTCGCTATCGCGGGATGCACCTTGATGTTGCAAGACATTTCATGCCGATAGAATTTGTTAAGAAATTCATTGACCTGCTGTCGCGGTATAAATATAACTCTTTCCACTGGCATCTCACCGATGATCAGGGCTGGCGGATCGAGATAAAGAAATATCCGCTTTTGACTGAGGTCGGGTCAGTACGCCGGGAATCAATGGTGGGAAAGCTCGAGCGGCCCTATGTCGGTGATCGGACGCCGGTCAGTGGGTTTTACACGCAGGAGCAGATCCGCGAAGTGGTCGCATTTGCCAAATCCAGATATGTTACGGTGATACCCGAGATCGACATGCCCGGGCATTCTGCGGCCGCCCTGGCAGCGTATCCGCAATTCGGCTGCAAAGTCGGATACAAATATGAAGTCAAAACCACGTGGGCCGCGTCCGCAAACATCCTATGCCCAACCGAACAAACATTTCAATTTATAGCCGATGTCGTGGATGAAGTCGCAGATCTATTCCCGGACACGCCCTACCTACATGTCGGCGGTGATGAGGTCAAGCCCGACCATTGGCGTGAATCGCAATATGTCGCTGCACTTCGAAAAAGCAAAGGCCTCGTTGGCGAGACCGCCGTCCAGAGTTGGTTTTTTAGCCAGGTCGGAAGTTTGGTTCGCATGCGCGGGAAAAAGGTGATCGGCTGGGACGAAATCCTAGACGGACGTGCACCAACCGATGCTGTCGTTATGTCTTGGCGCGGGGAGAGTGGTGGAATTGCGGCAGCCAGAGCGAGGCTTCAGGTCATAATGACTCCTTCTGACTTCACATATTTCGATCATCCGCAGGGCGATCCGGAATTTGAGCCGCTCAGTCTCGGGCCTCAGATAACGCTCCGAAAGGTCTATGATTATGAACCGATACCGCAATGGATGCCGAACGAGGACTCCGGCTATGTACTTGGAGCCCAAGGCTGCGTCTGGACGGAATTCATGAAGGAGCCGAGCAGGGTCGAATACATGACGTTCCCGCGGGCACTGGCTTTGGCCGAGGTTCTGTGGTCGAAAAAGAAGTCTAAAGACTTCGACGGATTTCTCGAACGACTTGCAAAGGAGTTTCCAAGACTTGATCGGGAAAAGGTAAATTATCGCATCCCCGAACCGAATGGATTTGGCGATCGCCGGCTTGCACTGACGGAGGAGGCTCTGGTTGATCTGAAGTCACCGGTACCCAACGCAAAGATCTATTACACGATCAACGGAACCGATCCGAACGAGGGATCCAGCATTTATGAGAATCCTTTTGTTCTCGATGTTGCGCCGAATCAAACGGTGAAGCTAAAGGTGAGAATAATTGTCGCGGAAGACAGGGCGAGTCCGATCTTTGTTGCTAGATATGCCCGAAACTCAAAAATGAACGTGTCTTTAAACTAATATGACCGCGTTGAGATTAAAGATGATCTATGATTTGCGCTAAATGTTCCAGGGAAAACCCGGATACCAACAAGTTTTGTAATGGTTGTGGTACTTCGCTGCGCGGGGAGGCGTTTCCTCACGTCAGTTCAACTCCTGCGTCGCCGCCTCCACCACCACCACCACAGCCGCGGTCGATCAAACAGGTTCCCGCCGCTGTCGCGCAACTTGTTGATGAAATTGCCGTCGGTCAGGAAATATCGGCGAATCTAGGAGAAGATGAAGTCCTATCAAAGTTCTGTGAGGAGGCCGAAGCCCGCTTAGACGAGCTGCTCCCGGATACAAGGAATGTAGTACCTACGCCTTCGAACCTTCGAGAGCAGCAAGTAGAACGCCTCGCTCAAATCTCTCCGGTGCTTGCAGCGGCAGAACCGGTATCGATATTGCAGGATTTTCCGACTGAGAGGCATTCCCGAAGGACGAAATTATTTGTTGGGTTGGCCGCGCTGGCGATATTGATCGTACTTGGTATCGCAGTTTTGAGCTGGTCATCGTCATCATCCGATCCGGCTGATACCCCAGTAGCAACGTCGAAACCGGTTCAATCAACTGCGATTGAAACGCCCGCGGGAATGGCTTATGTACCGGGCGGCGAGTTCACCATGGGCGGAGACACCCAGGAGTTTAACGGCAATAAGTTTACTAGCCCACCGCACAAGGTCTCGGTTGAGCCGTTCTTTATGGATGTTTATGAAGTAACATGCGCGGCATATAAGGTCTTTTTAGACGCGACAAATTATCGCCCGCCAAAGGGATGGAATGGTAAAAACTTTCCGCCGGGTGCGGCGAAATTGCCGGTGACAAACGTAAATTGGGATGCCGCAAACGCTTACGCAAAATGGGCCGGCAAACGCCTGCCGACCGAGGCGGAATGGGAGTTTGCCGCGCGCGGCACTGACGGCCGCCTTTACAGTTGGGGCCACGAATGGAAAAACGGGATGGCAAATGCCAACAAAATTAAGAACGGGATGGTCGAGGTAGGCACCTACCCGGGCGCGTCGCCGTTTAATATCTACGACCTGATCGGAAACGCCTGCGAGTGGACATCGACCACGCTTGAACCCTACCCGGGCGGAACGATGCCCGTCGTCGATCCGAAGTTGGAATACAAGATGATTCGCGGCGGCACCTGGGAAAGTGACACCGTCGCTGCGACCGCCACACGTCGCGGGTTTTATGGCGCAAGGGACGAAAGCTCGTATGAAAATTCAAGTTTTCGCTGTGTTAGAGACATAACCACAAAATAATAAACTGGAGAAGAACTGCTATGAAAAGCCAACATAAGAATTTGATCACTACAAGCCTGTTGCTCTTGGGGTTCGGTATAGGCGGCCTGGTTTTCGCGCAGGGCAAGCAGGCCATCGTGATACTTCGGGCGGGAAACGCGGCACCGGCTGCGTGTGACGGCGGGGCGGAATTGAACTATCAAACTGTGTATGATCTGCGTTTTTCTAATAAAGACGAGATCCGGTTGCTCGATAGTGCAGTCGTCGGCGTCCGTCCGTCCGATGCCACATATATTTCGCGCAAGGCCTATGAAGACTCTCCGAAAGGTAAGCTCGTCAATATGTATCAAGTTAAGTGGCACAAAGGGCTTCTCTATGTTCTTACATCCGGCGGGCAAACTCCTTTTTTGGTTTTACCCGAGGATATGAAGCCGCCAAAAAATTCCGAGACGGCGATGAGCTCGTTTTATTCCGTGATGCTTTCCGGCGAGGCGCGCGAGGGAAAACAGAAAAGGAAAATATCCATGCCGCTCCGCGATTTCTGGAAGATATATTTTATTCCAGACGGTGGCAGCGTTAACGACATTTTGTTTGCTCACGCCCAAGAGGAAAAAAGCGTGGTCGTATGGGACGCATTTCTACAGAAAACAAGTAACTACAGAGCGGACGAGGCGAACAACAACATGCGTGACGCATTGCTTGGCTGCGTCCGCTCGTCGTTGGATCAATTTGTAAACGGCAATTACAAATCGCTCGACATCGCCAAAGAACGCACCGAACGTGCCCAATCGGTCCGAAGCGACGAGGTCACCAGCAAGTTATTGTCGGAGATCGGTCAGCATAAAAAGCGTATTAGCGACATACGCGAGCAGTTTTTCCAACTTGTCACAACGGGCCGTTGGGACGACGCGATAACGGCTGCCGAGCCGATCAAGATATATCTTTCGACATGGGACGAGTTGAATTCGCTTTATGTCAAGTCGCTTGACGAAAGCCACAAGCTGCACTTGTCCAAAGGCAAACAGGCCCTCGATGCTAATCAACTGGACGTGGCGAAGACTGAATGTACGCTTGCCTGGCAGAGGCATCCGGACTCGGCGGACGCCCGTGCTTGTGTGTGTTCGTCCCGTAACCGCGTCGCGTTGCGCGATTCGTCTGCTTTCCGCCAGCGCAAACTGCCGCGCCAGGCAAAGGAACTGTTGGAGGCACAACAGGCAGACTCTGACTGTGTGCGCGACGAGGCTGTGGCAAAAGAGCTGGGCCTCGCAAATTGCGAGTACTCCCAACAACTCTTTGACGAGGCCCTAAAATTAACGGGCGGCGGAACCGTAACCGCCGTCCCCGCCAAATCCGGCAGAAGAACCGCATCGACAACAGCAGCCGGCCCTGCCGCTGGCGGCCCGAAACCGGTAACGGCGCTAAATAAGAAAGATTTTAGCGATTCCCGTGCGAAACTCGTCTTGGCCGGTGAGATGTGCCCGAAGGAGGCCGTAAGCGACCTGCTTGATAAGGTTAACCGATCCCTTGCCTCCTATTCAGTCGCAGAGGCCAAAAAGGCCATTCAGCGCGGCGATTCGGGGACTGCGTATGTTTATTTGATGACCGCCCAAAACTACACGCCGCAAAGTGAGAATGTCACGATACTTCTTAATCACGCCCGTTCCCAGTTTGAAGAGAAGACCCAGGTCAATATCGGCGTTGTATTTACCGACAAGACGGGCAGGGGCGATTCGATTTTGAATGCCGTGACGAGCGATATCGAATCAAATGCGACGAGAGCCGGGTTGGTCCGGCCCAACATCCTCGATTCGAGGCAGGCGGCAAATGCCATGCGGGCCTTTCAGAGCGGAGCAAGCCTGCCCTCGCCGACAGCGATCTTTTTCGGAGAGCTGTTGGAGGCAAGTCTGAATGTGAACACCTCAGATCGAACGGTTCGTTCTTCATACACCGAGGAAGATCCTGAATGGAAGATCAGGGATAGGGTACATGATGACCGAAACGAACAATATAAAAACTGTAAGAAGCAAAGCGGTGAAGCTGCGTGCGCGGGGTTGAAGAGTCAGGTTGACGAACTGAGACGCCATCGGGACAGCGTGATCCGCTATCCGAGGCATTCCTATTATTACTACGAAACGCATTTTAGACTTACGGGTGTTGCCAGATTGACGTTTCGGTATGTGGAAAGCATTTCGCGGAGCACCCGTGTTGCCGAAACTCTAAGCGCGGAAGTGGCCGATCAATGTGTCGCCCGCACCGGTGTTGACAGCAGAGACGGCACTGCCCGCAATGCCGAATGTAATCAGATCCAGGACACCTCGACCTATGCCAGCCGCTTATCTGGCCAGCTGCAATCGGACGCCAGCAGCCGCGCTTACGGATTATTGCGCGACATTCCCGCGAGTTTCTATATGCGCGCCAAGACGTCGGCAAACCGAGCACAAGCGGTCGAGGATTATGTGCGATTTTTGTTTTTGACCAACGATAAACAGAGCGTGGAAGCTGAAGACGCGAAAAGGTTTTTGCTTGCCTTCGATACTGAGTTGAAAACGGACGGAGTGTTTCGTTAGGAGGTAGTGTCGTGCAGCGAATCGTAATGTTCTGCGTGTTTTCAGCGATATGGGTTTCTTGCCTGGGCTCAGACCATGCTTTTGCTCAGGGCGGAAACATGCAGCCGGGTCCGTCAAAATCGCCAAAGCCTGTTATCCAACCCCAACCTCCGCCCCGGGGACCAAAGTCGAGTGGCAATGTACGGAAGAGCTCCCCGTCAAACCCGCCTAAGCCAAAATGTTCTGAGAACGAGCTTTTGATCCGCTGCGATTTACCAGAATGCAGTGTCCTTATCGATAACAGTTTGCGGGGAATTACGGATCTCAACGGCGAGCTGATAGTGGCCGTGGCAACCGGGAAGCGAAACGTTTCAGTTAGTAAAGACGGCTACGAAACTATGCAGTCGTCGGTGAATGTCACATGCGCCGCGCCGCCTCCCGTCAGCTTTAAGCTGAAACCTAAACAATTTGAAATACGGGTAAAAGCCAATCTTCCCAATTGCGATATTTTCATCAATGACCCCCCGGAGTTTATCGGCAGGACCGATGAAAACGGGCGTTTTAGTTTTGCGGGCAGGAGCCTTACGGTGTTTGTCCAGGCAAGAAAGGCAGGTTATCTAAGCGACAGCAAGAGTGTTTCGTCGGCGTCGCCTCCAAAGGAGGTCCTGCTTAACCTTACGCCAATCCCAGCCCAGATTCGTCTGAACTCCGATGTTGCAAATGCGACCGCACACAGCGAAGGGGATGAAAAGATCTATCCCGTCGCCGAGCCGTTTTTGCTCGAGCCCGGGCGGCGAAAGCTTGTCGTTACAGCCCTGGGTTATAAACCGATCGTTCTCGATCTCGACCTACAACCCAGTCAAAAATTAGAAAAGACGATTAGCCTTGAGCGCCTGCCGGTTTCCGATCTGCTTATTCAGGCTGACCAATTTTTAAAAAAACAGTCGTACCAGGAGGCGATGCAGCTCTGTCGATATGTTTTGGAGAGTGAACCGGGAAACCCAACGGCGAATCGCCTGATAGGAATGATATATCTTGAAAGAAAGAGCTATGTCGAAGCCGAACCGTACTTTATGCAGGCTCTTAACGGTGGCGAAACGATCGTGTTGGAGATCCGCCGCCACGCCGGCGAAAAATTTGAGTTGACCAGCGGTCATGGGCTCGTTTGCGAAGGTCAGCTGCTCTTCTACAACAACCATCTCGAGTATCGCGGATCAGCCGGAGCAGAAAACTTTAATGCTTCGTACAGCGAGATACAGATCGTTGGTCTGCAACTCAAAAAAAATGTTGCTTCGTTTCTTGGTTTGAAGTTTATGAACGCTAAAGGAAGTAAGAAAGACTACAATTTTTTCAGCAAGGAGAACGAGCTCTCGCAGGAAGGACGAGGGTATCTCGAAATGATCCAGAGATTAATTCGACGAAATAGGGCATAAACGGCCTCTCGGACACTGCAGTGTGACTTGATCCCCTTTTGCGTTGTTCATCAGCAGAACAATCGCATACAGTTTCGCTTTGACTCTAATTTCGACAACGGTGCGAACACAACTTTCTAATCTCACGCTCTCGGGGACCAGCCCAATGCATTCCTAGCACCCATATCGAACTCTATTCCTCCCATTTCAGTAACCATCTATGTCAGTGGAATTGTGCCGAACATTCGAACGTTTTGTCGCTCATTTATCCCCATCCGATCCGGTCGAAAATGCGGCGGAACTATTCCTAAAATACGACATAAATCGAATTCCGGTCGTACGCGACGGTAGACCGGGCGGAATCGACGCGCGCCGCGACCTGGTCAGGTTGATGTTACGATCGCGAAAGATAGCGCGGCCGAATTCAGAATAATGCCACGCGTCATCAAAGAGCGAGGAGCCAGGGAATTCCCGCCGAACTTTCCCCGGGATGATTTCTGGAAAAAATAATGGCCACCCTTTCTTTCGGCTGACCCATAAGTAGTTGTAAATAAATCAAACAGGTTGGTGCTGAGGGCGGGAATCGAACCCGCACGCCCCTAAGGACACAGGATTTTAAGTCCATAGGCGGACATATGAAGTGTGATCGTTTGCGATCACGCGTCCGAACACGTAAGCGCACGTTTTGATCAAAAACAAAAACGTTACATCAAGTCAGAAAAAGTTCATTTTCAATTCACACCGCACTAACAACTTTGTAATTTCGACCCGGTAACCTCACGCTTATTTCGCCGCAGATTTGGTATCGGAGAACGACATTATGGATGTGTTTGAGAACGCGCCTGATGGAAGTATGTCTTACGACGAATTCTTTCAGGAGAATTATGAAACGCTTCAACGCTGGGCACTGCGGATCACATCGTATGACCGCGAGCTTTCCGAGGATATTCTTCATGACGTCTATATACGCTTCAATCAAAAGCGAGAGCTGCCGGACGATTTGAAAAGCGTTAACGGCTATCTCTACATGGCCTTAAAAAACTCCTTCATTTCATTTCTGAGAAAAAGAACGCGAATAGGGACGGACCAGCTTTCGCTCTTTGATTTCGAACTGGCGGACAATGCGGGGCTCATAGTCGATCCCCGGCCCGAGTTAAAGGTGCGTGACGAACTTCGTGCGATTTGTGACTATGCGTGCGATCGCAAATCAAAATCCATCGCAGCCAGCATCCTCATACTCCGATTCTTTCATGGCTATTTTTCGGTCGAGATCGCACGGATCGTGAACCGTGCCCAAAATGCTGTCGAGGCTCGTCTAGTGAGCGCCAGACGTGAGATCGCGGGGTATTTGAATGGTCGGCTGCTCGCGTATGGGCCGGGGAATCAGCGAACAACACCTCCGAAAGAATGGTTAGCGGGCAAGGGCGATCTGGTCTTCGAGCTGCGCGAGAGAGTGTTTGCGGCTCGCGACGGTTGGTGCATTCCGCTTGACACCATGAATCGCTTTTACATAACAAAGAGGGAAACCCCCGGGCGTGAAGACATTAGTCATCTTGTCAGTTGCCGGCAGTGTCTAGAGACGGCGAATGATCTGTTGCTCATGCCACGACTAACCAATAGACATCCGCTCGATACGCGCGATACGAAATCGGTCGACGAATCTCCAAGAGCAGTTCAGTGCAAAGCGGCAGGAGCGGCTGGGTAACTCACGCGCACGAATCGTCTTCGGGAATCACCGTCTTAAAAGTTTGTGAACATTCTATGAACATTTTGCGCATTGTGTCAGATGATCTCTCCCGCGAGCGTCAAGTTACTTGAAAGGAAAATTTTTTAACTTGGTCTCTCCCTGAAATTTGTTTTGTGCACCTTTTGTCTCCTCCCCTTGTAGTAGGAGACTGCGTCGAGGCGGAAAGGTTGAACAAAGGTAAGCGGCCGGAAGGCCACTCGCGACTTACGGGTTTGTGTTATTTGACGGTTCTGAATTTTGTTGGATATCGACGATTGCGTCTGTCCGGTTGCCCAAGAAGTTGGCGACATTTGGTCAGAGTGCGGCGTTTCAAACGAGGAAAAGAAATGAGAAAAATATTATCGCTATTTGTTATTTATGGGATTGTACTTACGAATACAATACTGCCGGTGATGGCTCTGCCCGGAAGCGCCGAACCGGTTGTCGAGCTTAGTTCTTCAGCGACTCCGGCAGAGTGTGCACCAGGCACTTTTACGCTGACGGGTAGTAGTGCTTCGGATGGGACCGATGGCAACATCCGGACATTTACAGCCTCAGGCGGCACGCGAGTTAAGGCGAGCGCCTTTAGCCGAAGAAACAGTAATGGGCAATGGGAAACCGGTTATTTAGGTGCGTATTCCCATGGCCTGGGCGTCACCGATCGCGGCGAAGGCGATGGCAGCAGCTATCGCAACACAGTCGATAACCTCGGCGACCGCAACAACTACGTACTACTCGAATTCGACAGGCTTGTCGTAGTCGATAAGGCGCTGCTTGCAAACGTTGGCGCCGACACCGATGCGTCAGTTTGGGTCGGCACCAGGAACGATCCCTTTAACAACCACTTGGCCTTGTTGAGCGACTCGATACTCAGTGGCTTTGGTCAAGAGGATAATAACGGCGGTAGTTCTGAGCGGATCGCGGATTTCAATGCTGCTGCCGAAGTTGGCAACGTATTGGTGATCGCATCGCGTCCGGGCGGAACGAACGACGAGTTCAAGATCAAGACGCTGGACATCCGGTGCGCCGCCCCAACGCCAACGCCTACGCCGACACCAACTCCTACGGCAACACCAACTCCGACTCCATCACCAACACCGTTTCCAACGCCGACTCCGTGCAGCACGCCGGGAACTTTCACATTTACCGCTTCGGGCAGTCAGCCAAATGACGGCCCGGATGGTAACGTGCGGACCTTCACGGCGAATGGAGTTACGGCTCAGGTAAACGCATTTAATTTCCGGACGAGCAACCCGGATCTCGGTTTCAAAAATGCTTATCTAGGACTCTATTCGAATGGACTCGGCGTGACCGATACGCAGGAGGGCACCGGCGGCAACAATCGTCGGCGTGTCGACAATATTAGCAGCGGTATTAACTACGTCGCGTTTAAGTTCGATAAGAACATTGTTCCTGACAAGGCATTGCTCAAGGATCTTGGAGCAGACAGCGACGCAACAATCTTTATAGGAACTCTGCCATCGACGCCACCAATGACGCTTCAGGAGTTGATTCAGCTCCTTCAGATACCGATATTGCTAGAGAACAACGATACCGGCGCAGGCGGAACACAGCGACTCGCGGATTTCAATAATGGCGCGGCGCCTGTCGCCGGCAACGTTTTGATAATTGCATCACGCATCGACGGTACGAACGATGAGTTTATGATCAATACACTCGAGTTCCAGTGTCCCGGCGGTCAAGTTAATCAGCCCCCGGACGCCGTCAACGATTCGGCTACGGTTGCCGAGGACAGCAGTGCGAGTGTCATCGACGTTCTCGCAAACGACACGGACCCGGACAGTAATCCGCTGACCATAACCTCTGTTACGCAGCCGGCAAACGGGACCGTTGTTAATAATGGCAACAATGTCAGCTTTACACCGGCTCCGAATTTCTCTGGCACCACTTCTTTCACATACACGATTAGCGACGGACAGGGCGGCAGCGATACGGCCACGGTGACGGTTACCGTGACGAACATCAACGACGCGCCGGTTGCAGTTAACGATGCCGCCACGGTAGTCGAGGACAGTGCGAACAACGTTATCAATGTTCTTGCAAATGACTCGGACATCGATGGTGACGCGCTGACGATCGCTGCGGTGACGCAAGGTGCAAATGGCTCGGTCATAAACAACGGCAACAACGTTTCGTACACGCCGAACGCAAACTTCAACGGCAGCGACTCGTTCACCTACACGATCTCGGACGGCAATGGAGGCTCGTCAACCGCGACTGTTTCTATCACAGTTACGCCGGTTAACGATCCGCCAGTTGCAAATGATGATGGCCCGTTCACGACAAATGAAGACAATGCGTTGAGCATTCCGGTCGCATCGTTGTTGTCGAACGACAATGACGGTGGCGACGGCGGCCCGCTCACCTTGCAGTCGGTTTCAAGCCCGAGTGCAAATGGCGGAACGATCGTCATCAACGGATCGAATGTGAAATATATACCCGCACTTAATTTCAGTGGAACGGACACTTTCACATACACGATCTCTGACGGAATCGACACTGACACGGCTACGGTGACGATCACGGTTACCGACGTAGCGAGTGTTCCAGTCAACCTGGTTCTTAACGAAGTCGAGATCGATCCACCGAGTTCGATAAGCGAAGCTTGTCAGTATGTTGAACTTCGCGGAACGCCCGGATACGTTGCTCCGCCAGAGGCGAAGTTTGTCTCGATCAATGGCGAGGCGGGCAGCTTTGGCGATATATTCCTGATCGCAAACCTGAGCGGCGTGACAGTCGGTCCGAACGGAACGATCACGATCATTAATGACGTCGAGCTCTGTCAGAACCGCGTGTTCCCGGCAGGCACGACACAAGTTTTCGTGACGAACTTCTCCGGATTAGGTCAGGGAGCGAAAACATTCGCATTGATCAGCACGGCGAGCCCGTTAGCTGAGGGCACGGATGTTGACGTTGACAACAATCGCGTAATCGATCCGAACTTTAACATCACGGCGGTCGACGGCATTGCACTGACAGTGAATCAGTTACTGCAGGCGTCATACGCACCGATCATCTATGATGCGGCGTCCGGTGACGGCGGCCTAGAGCTTCCCGATGCGGCGACTCGCTTCCTAGGCGATCTGACCCCGATGAGTGCAACTGCTTGGTACTATGGCGAACTCGCTGATTCACCCGATGAGACGATCGTTTACCAAGGAAGTCCGCAGAGTTCGAATTTCCCGGCAGGCGGACGCCTGACACCGGGCGATCAAAATACGCTCGCCGCCGTAAATCAGCCTCCAGACGCGGTCAATGATTCGGCGACGGTTGCTGAGGACAGTGGTGCAAATGTCATCAATGTTCTTGCAAACGACACTGATGGCGACGGCGACACGCTGACGATCACTGCAGTGACGCAGGGAGCAAACGGAAGTGTAGTTAACAACGGCACGAACGTGAGCTACACGCCGAACGCAAACTTCAACGGCAGCGACTCGTTCACCTACACGATCAGTGACGGCAACGGCGGCAGCGACACAGCAACCGTCAGCATTACCGTGACGCCGGTTAACGATCCGCCAGTTGCTAATGATGACGGCCCGTTCGCAACAAACGAAGACAATGCTCTGAGCATTCCGGTCGCATCGTTGTTGTCGAATGACAATGACGGTGGCGACGGCGGCCCGCTTACGTTGCAGTCGGTTTCAAGTCCGAGTGCAAATGGCGGGACGGTCGTCATCAACGGATCAAATGTCATCTATACACCGGCACCGAATTTCTCCGGTAGCGATTCGTTTACATACACGATCTCGGACGGCACGGATTCGGATGCGGCGACAGTAACGATCAGCGTTACGGACCTGCCGGATGTGCCGGTCAACCTGGTTCTTAACGAAGTCGAGATCGATCCGCCGAGTTCGATAAGCGAGGCTTGTCAGTATGTCGAACTTCGCGGAACGCCCGGATACGTTGCTCCGCCAGAGGCGAAGTTTGTTTCGATAAATGGCGAGGCAGGAAGCTTTGGCGATGTGTTCCTTATCGCGAATCTCGGAGGCGTGACGGTCGGTCCGAACGGAACGATCACTATCATCAACGATGTTGAGCTCTGTCAGAACCGCGTGTTCCCGGCAGGCACGACACAAGTGTTCGTGACGAACTTCTCCGGATTAGGACAGGGAGCGAAGACATTCGCGTTGATCAGCACGGCGAGCCCGTTGGGAGAAGGCACTGACATAGACGTGGACAACAACCGTGTCATCGATCCGAGTTTTAATATCTCGGTTATCGACGGCATCGCGTTCACGGTCAATCAGATTCTGCAGGCGGCGTACGCACCGGTCCTTTACGATGCCTCATCGCAAGTAGGCGACAGTGAACTTCCGGATGCGGCAACTCGCTTCTTAGGTGATTTGACTCCGCTCTCAGCGGCAGCATGGTACTTCGGCGAGTTGGCCGGTTCACCGGACGAAACGACTGAATATCAGGGAGCACCGCAGAGCTCGAACTTCCCGGCAGGCGGACGCCTGACACCGGGTGTCCAAAACACACTATTCGTGGCGAATGTGCCGCCCGATGCCGTAGATGATGCGGCAACGGTAGCCGAAGACAGCGGTGCGAATGTCATCAACGTTCTTGCCAATGACTCGGACTCGGATGGCGGTACGTTGGCGATCACTGCCGTAACCCAAGGTGTAAATGGCAGTGTCGTCAACAACGGCAGCAATGTTTCGTACACGCCGAACGCAAACTTTGCGGGAACGGACACTTTCACATACACGATCAGCGACGGTCAGGGCGACTTTGACACGGCAACGGTGACGGTTACCGTGACAAACGTCAATGACGCTCCTGACGCGGTTAACGATTCGACAAACGTGGCGGAGGACAGCACAAACAATGTGATCAACGTCCTGGCCAATGACACTGACGCGGACAATGACGCTCTGACGATCTCTGCGGTGACGCAGGGTGCAAACGGAAGTGTCGTTAACAACGGCAGCAATGTTTCGTACACGCCGAACGCAAACTTCAGCGGCAGCGACTCGTTCACCTATACCATTTCCGACGGCAACGGTGGAAGTGATACAGCGACGGTCAATGTCACGGTCGGTGGTGCGAACGATCCTCCTGACGCAGTCATCGACTCGGCGACGGTAGCTGAAGACAGCGGTGCGAATGTTATCAACGTTCTTGCCAATGACTCGGATCCCGACGGCGATGCACTGACTATCAGTGGGGTAACTCAAGGGGCAAACGGCAGTGTCGTCAACAACGGCAACAATGTTTCGTACACGCCGAACGCAAACTTCAACGGCAGCGACTCGTTCACTTACACGATCAGTGACGGCAATGGCGGCAGCGACACAGCAACCGTCAGCATCACCGTGACTGCGGTAAACGATGCTCCGGATGCAGTCAACGATTCGGCGACGGTTGCTGAGGACAGTGGTGCAAATGTCATCAATGTTCTTGCGAACGACACCGATGGCGATGGCGACACGCTGACGATCACTGCAGTTACACAGGGAGCGAACGGAAGTGTAGTTAACAATGGCAACAACGTTTCGTACACACCGAATGCAAACTTCAGCGGCAGCGACTCGTTCACCTACACCATCTCGGATGGCAATGGCGGCAGTGACACGGCGACGGTAAATATAACCGTAACCGGTGTAAATGACGCTCCGGACGCGGTCAACGATTCGGCGACGGTTGCTGAGGACAGTGGTGCGAATGTCATCAATGTTCTGGCGAATGACAGCGATATCGATGCAGGTCAAACTCTATCGGTAACGGCAGTTACACAGGGTGCGAACGGCAGCGTTACGTTCACCGCTGGAAACGTCAGCTATACGCCGAACGCGAATTTCTTCGGCAGCGATTCGTTTACCTACACGATCAGCGACGGTAATGGCGGGACAGATACTGCCACGGTCAATGTCACGGTTGCCGATGTACCGGATGTCGCCCTGCTTCTTAACGAAGTCGAAGCAGACGCACCGGACGCATCATTCCAGTTCCCGTGCCAGTATGTCGAACTTCGGGGAGCACCGGGCTACGTCGTGCCTGCGGGAACTTACTTTGTCGCAGTCAACGGAGCCTCAGCCAGCTTTGGTCAGATTCAGTTCATCGTGAATCTGGGCGGTCAGGCTGTTGGTTCAAACGGCACGATCTCGATCATCAACGATCTTGAAGGAACGTGTCCCGGCCGCACATTCCCAACGGGTACGACACTCGTCGCGGTTCAGGATTTCGACGGGCTTGGGCTACAGGATGGAGGAGCAAGGTCATTCTTGGTACTTAGCTCGCCGAATGTGCTCAATCCGGGCGATGACATCGATCTCAATGAAGATCGCATAATCGATCCTTCAACTGGAATTACATTGGTCGATGGCATTGGCTTTACGACAAACGAGTTGTTCCAGGCCGCCTATGGACCGAACCTGTACAATGCTGCACCAGCAGGCAATACATTATTGCCTGATGCCGCTACGCGTTTCCTCGGCGATACGACGCCGTTGAGTGCAGCAGCATGGTACTTCGGAGAACTTGCCTCGTCACCGGCGAACACCACTGTCTATTCGGGATTGCCGCAGAGTGCAAACTTCCCGGCAGGTGGGCGGCTGACGCCTGGCGACCAGAACACACTGACGCCAGTTAACGTTGCGCCGGATGCGGTCAACGACGCGGCAACGGTCGCGGAGGACAGCGGTGCGAACGCAATAAACGTTCTTGCCAACGACACCGACGCAAACGGCGACACGCTGACGATCACTGCGGTGACGCAGGGAGCAAACGGCAGCGTTTCGTTCACTGCCTCAAACGTCAGCTATACACCAAACGCTAACTTCAGCGGCGCGGATTCCTTCACCTACACCATCGCGGACGGAAACGGCGGCAGCGATACCGCCACCGTTTCCGTTACCGTCTCACCGGTGAACGACCCGCCGGTTGCTGTCAACGATGCGGCAACTGTCGATGAAGATACGTCGAATAACGTCATCAACGTTCTCGCCAACGACAACGATGGTGGTGACGGTGGTCCACTCCAGATCACTGCGGTAACACAGGGCTCAAACGGCAGTGTTACATTCACCGCCGGAAACGTTAGCTATACGCCGGCTCCGAATTTCTTCGGTACCGACACATTTACATACACGGTTTCGGACGGCTCCGCTACCGCAATCGGTACGGTGACCATGACCGTAAATGATGTTCCGGAAGTTCCTTCGGTCAATCTCCTGCTTAACGAGATCGAAGCGGATGCACCGGATTCTGCCTTCCAGTTCCCGTGCCAGTATGTCGAGCTCCGGGGAGCACCGGGCTACGTCGTGCCTGCGGGAACTTACTTCGTTTCAGTAAACGGAGCCTCGGCCAGCTTTGGCCAGATTCAGTTCATCGTTGATTTGGGTGGTCAAACCGTTGGTCCCAACGGAACGATCTCGATCATCAACGATCTTGAAGGAACGTGTCCCGGCCGCACATTCCCGGCGGGTACGACACTCATTGCGATACAGGATTTCGACGGTCTTGGCTTGCAGGACAGTGGGGCAAGATCATTCCTGATCTTGAGCTCGCCGAATGTCCTCAATCCGGGCGACGACATCGATCTCAATGAAGATCGCGTAATCGATCCTTCGAGTGGAATCACATTGGTCGATGGCATTGGCTTTACAACCAACGAGTTGTTCCAGGCAGCCTACGGCCCGAACCTGTACAATGCGGCGCCATCAGGCAACACATTGTTACCCGATGCCGCCACACGACTCGCGGGCAATTCAACACCGTTGAGTGCCGGTGCGTGGTACTTCGGAGAGTTGGCGTCGGCACCGGCGAATACGACTGTGTATTCGGGATTGCCGCAGACAACCCCGTTCCCGGCTGGTGGGGCTCTGACACCTGGTGCTCCGAATGTTCCATAGGATTGGTCGTTCTTGGGTGCGTTCTTTATAGAGGAACGCATCCAGGACCGAGCCGATGAAAACTTTCGGTGCTAATGAGTTTGTAATTTGGACTAACCAAAACCTTAGGCGGTTTTGAGAAATTTAGGTACTAGAAATCTATAAAAGAGGAAAAATATGAAAAACATAAAAAACATTTTCAAAGCCTTAGCTTGCATGATCGTTATGATGAGCATGGGATCAGCGATCTTCGGACAGAATTTTGCTTATTCTGCGGTCGATAACAACCAGGATGCTTCGGCCAGAAGGCAGCAGTTTTACCGCATAAACGTAAGCAACGGTGAAACGACTTATTTAGGTGATCTGGTCAGCAGCACCGGTGTACGGATTCAACGTGAGTACGAAGGAATCGCGTCGATCGGCAGCTCACTGTACGGAGTTGCTGAATTTGCCGGCGCCACGGGCGGCGGTGTTGACTGCAATACAGGTGACGATCCTATAGCCGGTCTGTCGAGCGATCTCCGAGTATTTCGCGTGGGTCCGGTTCAGACAGTTCCAGACCCCGCCAATCCGACTCCTGCGCAGGTCTCGGGAACGAATGGACTGAACACGATCTTTGGTCCGCAAATTGGCGAAACCTGCATAAACCTTGCTGACGGCGGAACCGAAGCCGGTATGGGTTACAACGCACTCGATGGTTTCTTTTACTCGATATCGAGTGACGATCTTTTCCCGGCCTCAGGAATTCGCTCACGTCTCTATCGCATCAGCCCAAGCACGGGTCTTGCGACTCTGATCGCAGCGGTTACCAATCCTGACTTCCTGGTAGACGGCGGCGACGAGTTTCCTTATCTCGATGGCTTTACGGTTTTCCCGAATGGCGATGCGTATGGTACCGAAGCCCGCTTCAGTCTGGATCCGAATCCCGCGGACCCGGACAACCGCGACTTCGGCGGTTTGTATAGGATCAATCTCGTTTCAGGAGATGCTGACTTTATCAAATATCTGTTCCCGACCGACCTGAATATTGATACGGGTCTTGCGAGCAGGGGTACAAACACGCTCTTCATTCTTAACGAACGTGGAATTATCTACCAGACGACGACTGCAGTAGCAACTGCGGTTTCTGCCGGTACGGCGATGAGGTCGACAGGTGCGACGAGCGGCGCGGGTGGCGGCGCTGCAGGTCTGCGTATTGCGGGATGTCGCGGTGCTGTTGTAGCAAATCCGGAATTCGAACCGGCGGCTGCGAGCGTTGGCGGCTGTCGCGATTTTGAAGGCTTCGATATTCCAGTTCCTGCATTTAACTAGGTACTCGGAATTTGGCTTCTTGAGTTTTCTTTGATTCACCAGGGCAGGTTTCTGCCCTGGCTACTTTTTTTAATGAAAATAATTTCCCTAATGGTGTTAAATCTGTGTTTCACTTCAATCCGGCAATTTTTCCAGCCTTGCTAAATGATGCAAACAAACGAGAAAACGCCCTACGCAACACGACCTTAACTTTGTGTTAACTCATTGAAAATAAACAACTAAGCCTATATGCTCTTCCTTTCAGAATCATTGATAACGAACTTTTTTATTGCGGTTTTGAAGCGCACCGTCCACTTAATTCGCTTTCTAGTTTGAGGAATTTACGACAATGAATAAATCCACTGCTTTTATAAAAAATATTTTCGGGATGGTCATTTTTTGTATTTTGTTGTCTGTTGGGATAGCCGCGCAGCAAACCGATAATGGTTCCCTGAACGGTGCCGTTACGGATCAGGCAGGCGCTGTTGTGGCCGGCGCAAATATTACGGCAACAAACCTCGAGAATGGTCAAAGGCGACAGGCGACAACCAACAACGATGGACGCTGGACGATCGCGGTACTCAAGCCTGGGGCATACGAGATCATGGTGACGGCACCGGGCTTTGCAGAAGTAAAACAGTCTGCCGCCGTTTCAGCAAGCTCAACCAGTGCGGTAGATGTTGTAATTGGAGTCGCCGCGGTTGGTGAACAGGTCACTGTAGAGGGTAACGGTTCGGATACGATCGTTAACGGCGGGTCGGGCGGCGAAGTTTCTAACACAATTTCCAGCGGACGCATCTTGGCCTTGCCGCTGCCAAATCGTAATTTCACAGTCGCACTACAAACCAACACCAGCGTCGCGGGCGATATCGCAAATCCTCTGGAAAATGGGACCGGAAGCGGTGAGGTTTCTATTGCCGGTGGACGACCGACAAGCGTCGGTCTTTTGATTAACGGAATAGACGCGACAAGCGTTGTTGGTACAGGTTCGCTCTCAGAAAATATTTCGCCGGCACCGGAGTTTTTGGAGGAGGTAAAGCTGCTTGTCGGAAACTACGATGCCTCACTCGGTCGAACGGGCGGCGGCAACGTACAGCTCATAACAAAAGGCGGCGGGCAGACGTGGAACGGAAGCGCGTGGGCATATTTCCAAAACGAGGCGTTCAACGCCAACGACTTTTTCTTCAATCGCGACGGCATCGACCGCCAGCGCGCAAGACGTTTCGAAGGCGGTTTTTCGATTAGTGGGCCGATAATCAAGGAGAAACTCAGGTTCTTTGGCGGTTATCAGCGAACTGACGCCGAAACTGCGTATGTGCCTACGGCACAAAGCCTTTCAGTCTTGCCAGAGGCTCTTGCCTATATCACAGATCGAACGCCAAATGGCATTCGCCAGGGATTCGCTATTGCTGCGAGGAATAGGCCGACGGGTGGATGGAACCGGCCAAACTGTATTATCAGCGCTCCTTATTTACCGACAGATCTTCTGCCAAATCAACGGGGAATCTGCATAAACACCATCAGTCCGTTTTACCGCCTCTTTACGCAGATAAATCCGGTGACGGGTGACTTCGTGATCCCGTCGCTGCGACCGGGATTCGAGCGGCTGTTCGCAAACTCGCAGAATGTGGTTGTTGTTGACCCTCTGAACCCCACTCTTTTTCCAAACGGGCTTCCTTTGTTCGATCGAATCGTCGAGCTCGGGTTGGGGTCGGGTAATCCGCTGGTACGACAGAGGAATGTTGTACCTGCAGAGTTTCAGCAGGACCAGTTTACCGCCCGTCTTGATTACGATCTTTCGAAAGGCGGCGCGGAAGGGAAAAACCTTAACACGCTGAGCGGCACCTTTTTCTTTTCAAAGTTTCCGGTGACCGACCCATTTTCAGACAACACTCTCGCTTCGCCGTTCCCGCTTGTCAAAGACGACCGCAATCTTACCTTTGCTGTAACCGACACCCATATTTTCAATTCCTCGCTTATAAACGAGGCGAGATTTGGATATTTCTTTCTCGATAACACACGCGAACTCGATGAGCGACTCTTAACGTCTGAATTTACAAATGCCGGGCTGGGAATCCCAAATCCGGCCGCTGTTTTTGCACCGGGCGGGCCTTCATCTCGTTGTGCCAGACATGCCGGGCGTGGGAACCTTAGCGATTTTTCAGTTTGCGCTCCAAACGATATCTTTAACCGTCGAGAGCAGCTCACTCTTACATTCGCGAACAATCTTACCTATGTGCGCGAACCTCACACGTTCAGATTCGGGGTTGAGTACAAGCGAAACGCTTTCGACACAAACCTTCCGGAGGAGCAGGGAGTAGAATTCGAGAAGTTTGATAATTTCGAGCAATTGATGCTCGGCTATGTTGTCGAGGCCGACACGGCTTTTGGCTCGACGGATAAGCGTTTCCGTTTTAACGATTTGTCTTTCTACGCTACCGACGAGTGGCGCGTTGGCAACAAGCTAACGGTCTCAATGGGGCTTCGCTGGGATTGGTTCGGCCGTCCGTACGAAAAGAATGGTCAATTTTCAAACTTCGACCCGTCGCTGCTTACAAACCCCGACAACTTGTTGCAAGGGTTTATATTGCCGTCTAATGCCGGCAACACCGGTGTCGCCCCGACTGATGCAACACTTCCGACTTTGAACCGCTCCGGCAATAAGCACACATTAAACGGACAGGACCTTAATAACTTTGCTCCTCGGGTCGGTTTTCGATTCAGCCCTTTTGAAAGTGGCAAGACGATCCTGAGCGGCGGCTACGGTATTTTCTATGACCGTCCATCGGCATCATTCATAAACACGGTCTATAGTAATTATCCGTACCTCCGTGAGATTGAGGAATCGCTGGAGGTTGCGGCACCATTTTCGCGTCCCTTTAATCTGTTGTTTAGCGGCCAGTCTGCAAGCACGCCATTCAGCGCGCTTCTTCCATTTCGAGTTGACTTCCGTACGCAGGGAGCTCCGGGCACTCCGTATTATCTGACCGACAGCACACGGCCATTGGGCAGCGATAATTTCGCCGAACCGCTTGAGTTCCGGGCTGTTGACCGCGACCTAAAGACGCCGATGGTTCAACAATGGAACCTTGGCATTCAGCAGCAGTTCGGCAAGGACTGGGTGGTCGAGGCGCGTTACATTGGAACAAAGGGCCAAAATCTTCTCCTTGCGGTCGGATTTAACCAACCCTACGATCTTAACGATCCGAACACACCCGATTATATCTTCGCACGGCTCAACGAGGCGTATGTGCGGGCAAACAGTCCGAATGGCCCGCTGCGAAGCGGCGCCGGGAGCGAGCGTCTGCGCGGCTGCGGGATCGCATATGGCGGGTTTTATACGGCGATAGCCATACCTGGAATTCCGTATCCTTCCGGGCCTACTTGTCCCGGATTTGACGGCTTGTTTGACTATAACCTGGATACGATCGGCGGCGGTTCAGGCGGATTTAGCAGCATTGACCTTATCAACTCGGAATTGCGTGTTCCGTACCTCGGGCTGGATCAGGCAGACGCGGTGATGCTCCAGTCCCGCGGTTATTCGATGTACCACGGCGGACAGCTTAGTGTTTCTCGACGGCTTGCAAACAATTATGGTTTGAACGTTTCATATACGTTCTCAAAATCGATCGACATAGGCTCGACCGACCCGGGCAGCACGACTGCATCGGGCCGTCCCGACACGCCGAACCTCGGTCTGGTCGTTCAGGGCGACCAGCGAAACATAAATTCCAACCGCGCGGTGTCCGACTTTGACCGCACTCACCGGTTTGCAGGCAGCTTTGTTTGGGAGCTTCCGTTTCATAGATCAAAGAACAAATTTCTGAATGGATGGCAGATCACCGGGTTTGGTCAGTGGCAATCGGGCTCGCCGTTCTCGATCCTCGGTACGAATGTCGAGCCGCTCGTAATCAACGACACAACCTTGTTTTCACAAGGCGTTTTCCTGGGCCAATTTTTTCAAGGTGGCGGTGGTGGCGTCAACGCTCCGCGACGTTACATCATTAATGTCGGCCGAACGGCCGGCGCCCTTTTTAATGCGGCCTTTGGAAGGCCAAACGTAGTCAGCCTTGCCTTGCTTCGGCAAAGAAACTGCAGCGATATTACGCGTTGTTACTTCAACACAAATCAACGGTCTGTTCGAGTGTTAGGAACAAATGTTCTCGCCGACCCCGAGGCCGCCCTCCTGCCGACGTATGGCCGTTTCGGCAATCTTGGACGAAACATCCTTAGAGGGCCGTCACAGAAGCGAATTGATATTAGCGTTCAAAAGTCCACAAAGCTAAGTGAAAGAATGACGCTGGAATTTAAGTGGGATGTTTTCAACATCTTCAACTTGGTAAATTTTGCCAATCCGGAAGGCGACATAACGGACGAGACTGACTTTGGACAGATCACCCGGACCGTTGGTGCGCCGCGTGTCATGCAGTTTGGCGTCAAGTTGAGGTTCTAGGAGAAATAAATAGCCGGGTCATGCGACCCCGCGTTTTGCTGAGGTGTTTGTATGAGTAAAAAAGTCGGAATTTGGGTGCTGGTAGTTGCAGCCGTTTTTGGCAGTATTGCCGTTTGGCAAGTTCAGGAGAGCAGAGCAAAGGCGGCAAAGATCGAGGCCGAGATCTTGAGAACCTTGACAGAGGATGACGTTATTACGCTGCTCAAGAACCAGCAACTCGTCGAGCCCAGCAAGACATACTCTGTTGTTCAGTCGGTCGAGTCTCGTAAGGTATTTCTAGGTGGGTTGCGCGAGTATCTTGCGCTGGCTGCAAGGGCGCGTCGCGAAGGCGTGGCGGATGATCAAAACATAAAGCAGGTTCTTGAATACAAGAGCGATGTACTACTTTTCAGTCTTTATCAGAATAAGCTGGACAACGACATCGGTAAATTGTTCGAGGTACCTAAGGACCAGATCGAAGCTTTCATGGCCGATCCGGCTAATGTCGCGAAATATGAGGCGGATATGAACGCGATCAAAGCGATTCAGCGAGATGTGGCCCGCAGCACCGGCAATCCGCTAACTGCGCCGTCAGCGGGTGACGGCGAAGCGAAGGAGAAAACACGCGAGAACTGGGTGAAGGCAAAGATAATAAGCAGCATGGCGAAGGCAGATTCGGACTTTATGAGTCAGCGGGCCATACAACTAAGATTGAAGGTCGCCGAAGCGGGTGTCCTTGCCACCAATTATCTAAACAAATACTGGGCCGACAACATCAGGGTAAATGACAAGGAAATTTCAGATTACCTCGCGTCGCATCCGGAATACGACATAAAGATCAAACAGGACACTGCGCAGAAGGTGTTTGAGAGAGTCAAGGCGGGCGAAGATTTTGCGGCCCTCGCTAAGCAGTTTAGCGAAGACCGGATGACGAAAAGTAAAGGCGGTCTTTACGAAGACGTACGCCCCGGCTTTCTTTGGGCCGAGGTGGAACAAACTGTAATGGCGCTCGAGAATGGCCACCTCGCGAACAAGGTAATTGAGACCAAGGACGGATTTCACATTGTTCAGCTTGTAAGTAAGCGATCCGAGACCGGCGAGGCTGGAAAAACTGTTCCCGTTTTCAACGTTCGGCATATTCTGCTGCAAAAGCGATTCGAGGAACCAGGTATCAAGCTTCCGAATGTACCTCCACCGTTCCTAACCCCTAGGGAAATCGCCGAAGCTGCGATGCGAAAACAAAAGCGCCAAGCGTTCGTCGACCGAATCGTTGAAGCTGAAGATATTTCGCTCCCCGAAGATTTCGCATTCGAAGTCACCGAGGAACTGAAGAACAGCGGGTTAAGGCTCGAGAACGCCTTGGATAAAACCAAGGAAGAGAAAAACGCCGCCGCCAAAAAGTAGTTTTGGCATGTCGGACAGGTTCTGACCGAAGCGTCTCTCTCTCTTAGCAAGAATTGGAGTTGAAAATATTATGAAGTTAAGTGCTTTCATCGCGAATGTTTTTGGATTTACTTTTTTATTTTTTGGCGTAAACGCGATCGCGATAAACGCCCAGGCATTAGTTCTCAATGAGATCGAGTTTGATGCCCCGAGTTCAACTTCCGAGGCGTGTCAGTATGTCGAGATTCGCGGAACACCCGGCGCGACAGTTCCGGCCGGGGTGCAGTTTATCTCGGTCAACGGTGATTCGGGAAGCTTTGGCGACATTCAATTTCCGGTTTCCCTCGGCGGGCGTGTTGTCGGCCCAAACGGTACCATTACCATAATCAACGACCTAGAGTTGTGTCCGGGCCGCACATTTCCAGCCGGTACCACGCAAGTATTTGTAACTAACTTTTCCGGTTTGGGGCAGGGAGCTGAATCTTATTTGCTGATCAGCTCGCCAAATGTTTTTTCAGAGGGCGACGATATCGATGATAATAACGATCGAATCGTCGACCCGTCGGATCAGATAACGGTGATCGACGGGATCGGCTTTACGGTCAATGCCTTGTTCCAGACTACGTACGCGCCAAACCTCTACGACGCGGCAACACAAGGCGGTGGTTCGACGGAACTGCCGGATGCAGCGACACGCTTTTCGAACAACACCACACCTCTCTCTGCGGCGGCCTGGTACTTCGGCGAATTGGCCGCTACTCCGGACAACACGACCGAATATAGCGGTATTCCGCAGAGTTCGAACTTTCCGGCGGGCGGAGCTCTGACGCCGGGCGGAGCGAATTTGCCAATATTAGCAACTCCTCAAAAGGCCATCGTTGATTTAAACGGTGATGGTAAAACGGATTACACAGTTACGCGTTCAAGCGGTGGACTGTTGACCTGGTTTTCATCCATCAATGGAACGGGCGAGGTCCGGGGTACGCAGTGGGGATTGCTGGGCGACATTGCCATACCGGAAGACTACGATGGCGACGGAAAAGACGATATTGCAGTATGGCGTCCCGGCGCCCCGACCGTGGCTGCCTTCTACATAATTCAGAGTTCGGACAGTACGGTGCGCATCGTTCCCTTCGGACAAACTGGTGACGATCCGGCTCTTACAGGCGATTGGGACGGAGACGGCAAGGCCGACCCGGCTGTGTATCGTAACGCAGCAATCTCACAACAAAGTTATTTCTTTTTCCGTGCTAGCCAAAATAATCCTTCAGGCAATATCACTTACGGTCCTTGGGGAACAAACGGTGATCAAGGAGTTCGTGGAGATTTCGACGGGGACGATAAACAGGACGGTGCAATATTTAGACCATCCGACAACACTTGGTGGATCTTGCAGAGTTCGAACTCACAGGTGAGTGCAATACCCTTTGGGCTTTCTAGCGACACTAAGCTTTCGGCCGACTTTGACGGCGATCGAAAGACGGATATTGCGATTTTCCGTGGCGGTGTCTGGTGGGTGCGTCAGAGTTCGAACGGCCAGGTTCGTATTGTGAATTGGGGTCTCGCCGGCGATACGCCTGTACCGGGCGATTATGACGGAGACGGCTCGGCGGACTTTGCCGTCTGGAGAAATGGCATCTTTTATGTACAGTCCGCTGCGACCGGTAGCATATCCTATTTCAACTGGGGGCTTAGCGGCGACGGGATAGTGGCCAGCGTTTTCAACAACTGATTACTTTGAAAATGGCTGGTACTATGACGAGGGTTTGTTTGACGCTCCACCAGAGGTCGGTTGCATCTGTAGATATTAATCTTCGGATCCAAGTGCCGTCGTAATAAAAAGAAGCGGTTGAATCAAGGCGAATCTTGGAAGATCGGCTGAGCGCGTAAAGTACCTTTTGGTTCGCCTGGGGTGCGAGAGGCCGCAAGCTCCTCGCCGTCTCTCCAACAATAATGGCAATGCTTGCACAGCCGCCGAGCCAGATTTTCCGAAGTAAGGAATATAGAAAACGACAGAACGCAGTATAAGCAGGCCGCGGGTATCTCTGATCTTACAGACCGCGGAGACAGCAATCTGAGGGGTGATATGAATCACCGTTCTAACGCGTGTTGTTACTATTTTCGAGAGTGCAAAGACTGCCATAACACGACCCGGAAGGACAAAACGAACGATCTACGACAGAAAAATTCCCCCCGGAGAAGCTTTGTAGAAAAAATAATGGCCACCCTTTCTTTCGGCTGACCTATAAGCAGTTGTAAATAAATGCATTAGATTGGTGCTGAGGGCGGGAATCGAACCCGCACGCCCCTAAGGACACAGGATTTTAAGTCCTGGGCGTCTACCAATTCCGCCACCCCAGCTTGACAGGTCTGTTCATCATAACATACTCTAAATAAAGAGGTTATGGGGGACAGATTCAGACACTAATAGACGCATAACGACTGTCGGGGACACTAAATTCCCCCCGACACTACGAAAAATCCCCCCGAAATTCCCCCCGAAACTGCTATGAAGTTGCATATTGCCAAAAGTCATCAAGAGAAAGGGTATTTTATCACTGCTCAGAAGGATGGGAAAAATGGATCCGTGCAAAAGTACCGCGGCATATTCGCTATCTATGATGAAAAGTCCGGGAAATGGCATTCCAAAAGCCAAAAGGGTTTTACGTCAAGAAGGGATGCAAGAGGCTGGGCCGAGGAAGAGTATGCAGACTTTAAGGAGAAAGGGAAAACAGCGACGATCGCATCGGTGAAAGGCCGAACCAACTTTGCGGGGTTTGTTGAAAAACATTACCGAGACTACTTGGAAAATGACCGGCAAGTAAAAGGTGCTAAACAAGAATTCCAAAAGCTCGATGTCCTTGTCGAGTTTTTTGGCCAAGACAGAATTGAAGATATCGATTTGCTTCGCTTGAAAGAATTTAAGAAATGGCTCTTGAAGATACCTTACACGCGGAAAAAGGACGGGAAAGAGTTCTACCGTAGCAACACGACGGCGCATCGATACCTTGCCCGGTTGAAACATCTGCTCCGCTACGCCGGAGATACTCTCGGAACTCGCGTTCCGCCATTCCGTGACCTGATCAAGAAGTCCGATGAAAAACCAAAGGGAATCAAGTACACGTTCGATGAATTTCAACGAATGCTCGCCGCCTGTGACCGCTTGTTTCCGCGCAAGCCGGAAAACCGAAAACGCTGGCGTCTGGTGCTCATCGCTGCTTACACATTAGGTTGCCGCGTGGATGAACTCTTTCAAATTCTGGGAGCCCACATTAAATATATTGATGAAGTAAAACGAGTCGGCCTGATCGAACTAAACATGCCCGATAGCCGTAACAAGATCCACACAAAAAAAATGCCAGTAACAACCTGGCTATTTGATGAAATGGAGAGAGCAGGCATTTTCAATAAGGCTGCCGACGAACGATTGTTTATGTGGACTAAGGCTTATCGGAAACCCTTCAACGCGATCAAGGAAGAAGCTAAAGTAAATTTCAAAGGAACGTTCCACACGTTGCGAGCAACGTCAGCAACTGATAAGGCTGCAAGCGGTCAGGATTTAGAAACTATCCAACAAGAAGTAGGTCACCGAAAGGGCTCAGGGGTGACATCAAGGCACTACATTCATTTCGAAGATCGTCAGATAATTGAAGCTGCAGCGTCATTCAACGAAAGATTGGAGCGGACACGAAAAGTGGACGATGTTCTGGACGCCGAGATGTTAGTGGATGCGGTTAAAAAACGTTAGTATGCCTAGTAATCGAGGGACTTACATACGACCGGAAGATTACAAATTCTATTTTGACAAAAACACTGTATGTCACTGACTGTCATATGCCGATATTTATTGCCCTTTCTTTAATCAACGGCCAAGAGGTGACCTTCCAAATCAACAGGTGGTTGCTACATTTTTCGCTACAGTATAATTACGGGAGGATAATAAAGGTTTTGCAGTGTGTCTTACGGATCCACTAATTGTCCAGACTATCGATCAGCCGGTCTAATCCAAAATTCAAGAGGAAAGATGCGTAATGGTTCTGAAAAAGGTCTTTTAGGTATTCCGTTACATCCTTTACATCTTCCGGCTCACCTTGGAACAAACTGTAGTTCCTGTTCCTCGTTATAGTGTAGAGAAACAGCGTGTGAAAATATACAGCTGATATGTATTTCTTGTCGGCGATCTCATATTGCTCCGAACCCCCAGCCAACTTGGATCGGTGCCTTTTCAACACCGAACTATCCATATTGATATAGATCTTCTCAAGCTTTTCATCCTCGGCGAATGGGTGCATGATAACGTCGTAACCGAACTCGATGCCGTTGCTTTCAAGTTCGCTCCACGTCTTATGCCCATCTCTCTGCGATTCATAGACGCGAACGCATTCAGGCAAACCAATGGGTTCCTCGGCACTGACTTGTTTCTTTCGTTCCGCCTTTTCCTCTTTCTGACTTACCTGTACAAAGAAGATCTCTTCAAAATCTTGTCCGGCCCCGGAAAGCGTAACCTTGATTTGCACCGGGTCCCCGACCTCAACATTGCCGGTCGGATTTAGGACGATCTTGACAACACCGTTATGCGGGCTGGTCTTAACAACATTGAAAACATCTTCGATCTTTTTCGGCGTTCCAAGGGCGCTTCTTCCCTCCGAATCGTTACTGCCTATGCCGAGTAGTTCGACCCTTAACTCACCCGGCTCTTCCATTCGATCCAGATATTCGTTTTCGACATCGGTTGAAAAGCGCAGTGTTCGTTCTCCGCCTAAGGGTATCTGCGCAATAGGGGTCGTGCCGTCGTTCTTCTTTTCGAGCCTAAGAAACGACGGGAACCGTTGCGGTCTGAAAACTTCGGTCGACGCGCGTTTAGCGGTTTTATCCGTACCTGATCTCGTATTATTCGGTTTTGGCTGGACCTGGCCCAACTTAAAGCTTTGATTCAGTAACTGGATCAGATCCGAATTCAAAGGGAGGTTTTTTGTGAAGGATCTTAGCAAATCATCCGCTTCACCGGTTGAAACCGAGATCGAGTCTTTGCGGTTTTTGTACCACTCGTCGAGGATGCTTTTACGAAGTGCCTCGGCGAGTTTTTCACGAATCTGATAGGATTCTTCGCCACCCTTTATTCGATCGCGCGAGGCCATGAATAATTCGTTTCTGATATCGTAGTTTAGATTCGTACAATCAACGTGGATCAGCAAATATTCTTTGAACAAAGGGTATTTCAGGCTTCGCGTGATGAATTCCGACGTGTAGTGTCCATGAACCTGACCGTTCAACGAGAACAGCACCGACATGTTGTTTAAAAAGAATTCCTGACGAATTGTCGCGCGGCTTTCCTTGACGGTTCTGTTTTCGACGATCGGCTTGAAAAGGTAGAAGTTTACCTTCATTTCACCCGATCGCCCGTCCGATATAGTGATCGAGGATTTGTCGTCGATATATTTATCTCCCACTTCTTCAAGCCGCCGCTTTAGCCCGTGGAGTTCACGTTGAAGATTGATGTCTTTTGGGTATCGATCCTTTTTGTCGATCGTGTATATGGGTAATGCAGGTTCGAACAAGTACTCATTGAGGCTTCGGTTCAAGTCCCGTGAAATCACCGAACGAGATCCGACCGGGAGATCGTATGAGAAAAGCTTGATCACGGTGCCGGAACAAAACTTTCGATTGTGCAGGTCGAGATCCATCTCATCTGCGTCGAATCGAGGGATTTGCTTATCAATCTTGAGATATTCGTACCACGTGTTCTTGCGGGTTCCTTTCTCTTCGTCCGACAACGGGTGCTTTCGAATCAGCGTAAAGCCGAATGCCTTATCGGCGTCAAACCGTTTCGAACCGATAAGCTGATAGCGTTTCTTGCCGCAAAAGATAAGAGCTCCACTGCCGCCCATGTTGTATTTTCCCTGTACAAACGGGATTTCATTCTTATTTCCCCGCAACAACGAAAGAAAAGTGTCTTCGAAATCGTCAGGACGTTGTCCTTCACCATCGTCATATATAACTAACGACGTATCCAGTCTCGGTCCATCTGCAAGTATCTGAATATCTTCAGCCTGTTTCTTTCTGAAAGAAGGCAGGTCCCAGCTTTTGTGATCAGGAAAGAAACGGGCAACGGCCTCCTCCATGGATCTTGGGGCTTCTGCGGATCTTGGGTCGATCCCTTCCTCCAGGCATCTCTTCATTAACACGGCGTCGATCGAATTCGTCAGTTTTTCGATCAACGCCGGAATCGGACTCGCCTGCTGGTTCTCGATGACGCCGAAGGAACCCTCGCTGCCGCCGTAGGGATACCAATTGTCCTGAACAAAAATGTCGGGGAAACGCTCTATCAGCGCGTCTACCGCGGGTTCATGTGGACTTCGGTACAGTTCTTCAAAAAGATCTTTCAGGTGCATCGTCACGAAAAGGTTATACGGGCTTATGATAGCCCACTATGTTATTATTTGTTTAGCATTAACTTAAGTTAGTTTCGATCAAAAATGTCATCTTTTTCGGCTAGCGCCGCATCCCGATCAAAGCGGAGCGGTGATTATTATTTTGCCCGGCACGAGACTTTTCATCCGCGGAATGGCTGGTTGAAGAAAGGGTTCGACGCGATCGAAAACGCTCCCTCTGCTTTCTCGCTCCCCGATTCGCACCTCGAACTCGGGGTTGGGAAGAACATGGGCCAAGCCATCCGGTATTGGTCCTTAGCTTTCAAGATCATTGAGCCGGCTTATGCCACGGGCAGATCTTCCGACGGCTTTCGCGTTACGGACTTCGGAACCAGGCTGCTTTCCGATTCCGGATGGGACCCATGGCTCGAAGACCCGGCATCGCTTTGGCTTCTTCATTGGAACCTGGCCAAGAAACCCAGCCTAGCCACGGCGTGGAACATCATTTTTAACGATTTTCGTAAAAACGAGTTTAGCAGTGAAGACCTCGAATCGGAACTAGCCCGGTTTCGAGATCAAAACAATTTGAGTATTTCCGATTCATCCCTTCACAAGGACGCAAACTGCATCCTTAGAATGTACACGGAGCAGGGCGACGTAAAGCAAATTAGCGACGAGAACTTGGACTGCCCATTTGTCGAACTCGGATTGATCCAAAAGACTTCCGACCAAAGACTTCACCAATTTCGTCTTGGCCCCAAGTCAAATCTTCCTCCGGAAATCGTTGTCACAGCAGCCCTGGACTTTCTCTTTCAGACAAGCCCTTCGCAGAAAACCATATCGGTATCGAGCTTAACCTACGGCAGCGGGAGTCCTGGCCAGATTTTCAAACTAACAGAGAGTTCGGTTTATGACTCACTTGAATCGTTCTGCGGCCGATCGTCCGATATCGCCATTGCGGATATGGCAGGGGAAATCCAGGTGTCGATAAATAAAGAGCCTTTAATCTTAGCGGGCGAGATTCTGAACACGTATTATGAACGCGAAACCGAAACATAAAAACACCGACCGATCCCTCTCCGAGGTGTTTTCTCTTAGCCACCGGTATACGCGTTCGATCAATCTTGAACGCGACGTTGGTAACGTCGCCTTACTAAAGGACTACGTTGTCACCGAACGGACCGCCCATACCTTGGATCGGATCGTTTCCGGCGTTTTCGATGGCTCAGTCCGCTCCTGGATCTTGACCGGGGTGTACGGAACCGGAAAGTCCGCGTTTGGACAATTTTTCTTGTCTTTGTTCGCCCCCTCGAATCCTGTCCGCAGGACTGCGGAATCAATACTCGTTAAAAGCAAGGCGAACTCGCTACGATCGGAACACAAACGAGCTTGGAAGGAACTGCGGGGTATGTGGTTCGCAGTTTGCACCGGTCAACGAGAGCCGGTCGGAGCATCGCTGCTGCGGTGCCTTCAAAACGCTCTTAGAACATACAAGCCCGAACAAGCTAGGAAACGCCAGGCGTTGCTAAGGCAAGTCAGTCAGTTTATCGACGAGTACGCAGTGGGAAGACAGGTAGCCGGCGCCCAGATCCTCAAACTAATAAGAGAGGTTGCTGAAATCTCCGACTCAGGCCTTTTCATCGTTATCGATGAGCTTGGGAAACCGCTTGAGCACGCAGTGCAAAATCGGGATGAAAACGATGTGTACCTTCTTCAGCAGATTTCCGAACTCCCTCAGAAGGATTTGAAGCCCGTGTATTTTGTGGGCCTGTTGCACCATGCATTCTCGGAGTACGCCCAGAGGCTTGGAAGCGTGGAAAGAAATGAATGGTTGAAGGTTCAAGGGCGATTCGAAGAGATACCTTTCACGGAATCCACGGCGCAGATGGTCCAGCTTATAGGTAGGGTGATCATGCGCGCGGGTGAACCTCGAATAGAAGAACGTCTGAATATTCTTTCCGCCAGATGGTACAAGAAACTTTCCGATCGGTTCTCGACGAAGTTAACTTCCGCAGATGTCCTATCGAAGTCATTACCACTCCATCCGATTGCCGCTGCGGTCCTGCCCGAACTTTTTGTGCGGTACGCTCAGAATGACCGATCACTTTTCAGTTTCCTGACAAGCAACGAACCCCACTCCCTGAAGCGTTTCCTGGAGGAGACCTCTTTACACAAAGCCGAAGTTCCACTCTTCAAATTGGCACTTGTATATGATTACTTTATCGAGACGTCGCTGAGTAATCTGATCCTTAAACCCAACTTTCAACGTTGGATTGAATTAAAAAACCTGATTGACGAACACGAAAGTACGGATCGGGACCTTCTGGCCTTATTAAAAACTATCGGCATTCTTAATCTGGCAAATACGACAGGGTTTGCCCGAGCTTCCCGCGATCTTGTGGTATTGGCGTTGTGTGACTCGCCTAATGACAAACAAGGGATTCTCAAATGGAACAGATTGATCGATGAATCAATAGCCAGGGGCCTGATAGCCCATCGCCGGCAAGTTGGCGAATTGCGACTCTGGGAAGGCTCTGATTTTGATTTCGACGAGGCCATCGCCAGCGGTCGGGAAAAATTGCGCGTACCGTTGCGGGACTTGCTAGAGAAGTCCCATGCGCCGCGGGCGATCGTTGCTCAAAGACATAGCTACCAATCAGGTGCTGTTCGATATTTCGAGTCCAGGTATTTTGACGATTCAAACCAGTTTGACGGCGTTGCTTGTCACTATCCGGGAAGCGCCGGTCTGGTGGGGTATTGGGTATCGGATGTACCGCTGTCAAATGTCCCCGCCGAAACTTCCGACGGCAAGCCTCTGTTGATGATTCAGGCAAGGCGCGTGGAATCGCTTCGGTCAGATGCGCGGGAGCATGCGGCACTAATTTACGTCCTTGAGAATTCGGATGAGCTTAAGTCCGATAGTGTGGCGCGCCGAGAGGTTCGTCACCGATTGATTCTGGCAAAATACATACTCGACGAGAGCTTTACAAGAGCGACCTATCAAAACGACAAACTGGAAGTATGGGTCGAGGGCAGCATTAAGTGTCTCGAATCGAAGAGAGAACTAAATACGGAACTATCCAGGCTTTGCGACGAAGTTTACCGGGATCGAATAACTCTTTGGAATGAACTGATTAATCGTCAAGAACTTACATCGCAAGGTGCCAAGGCACGGCGGCAGGTCATCGAAGCAATTCTTTCTTCAGGCGACAAAGAGGACCTTGGTCTTGCTGGGAATGGACCGGAGGTGAGCGTTTATCAATCAGTCCTTAAGAGGACAGGGATACATCGCAAAACCGACGAGACAATTTATGAATTTGGCCGGCCAACCATGCCCAGTTTCCAAAAAGTATGGGATCGAATCGAACAGTATTGCTTAGACGCGACCGACCAGCCGAAACGCCTCGATTCTTTGTTTGAGACGATGCAGCGACAGCCCTTCGGTTTAAAGGCCGGATTGATTCCGGTGCTCTTCGCCGCGGTTATCATCGCCCATTCCGACGATGTTGGTATTTACAAAGATGATCGATTTATCTCGCAGTTAGGATCGGAGCATTTTGAATTGCTGGTAAAAGATCCGGCACGTTTCTCTGTAAAACACTATCACGTGGCCGGCGTTCGAGCAGAGGTATTTCGACAGGTTGAAAGTATTATTTCGGAGACGGCGAATCTGCCTGTGGATATTCGAAACAGAACGGTTCTTGGAGTAGTCACGCAACTTCTTAGATTCGCAAAAAGGCTTCCTTCGTTTTCGAAGACTACTGAACGTCTCTCAAAGCGGGCACAGGAGGTACGTCGGATTCTACTGGGAGCTCCAGAACCGGACGAATTGTTATTCCGGTTATTACCCATCGCGTGCGACCTTGCACCTTTTGATTCAACGAGCGAGTTGCCTGGTGGTGAAATCCCGAGGGTTTTTAGAGATCAGCTTGCTTCGACGTTAAAGGAGATCCGCGAATCCTATGAACAGTTGCTCAGTGATTGCCGGGCGCTTTTATATCAGGCGTTTGGAGTGAAACAGGACGTGGAACGGCTAAGAGAGGATCTTCGCGTTCGCGCAAGCTATCTTCAAGGGCGCAGTATCGAGCCGGTGCTTTCCCGATTCATACTTGGTGCTACAGAGCCGAGCAAGACAGACTCCGAATGGCTACAAGCCTTGTTAATGATTATCGCGGACAAGCCCGTAGATTCTTGGACGGATCTGGACACCGATGGATTCGAAGTGAAGCTTACGGACATCGCTCGAAGATTTACTCATCTTGAAGCTATAAGCAAGAACAACACCAAGCTTTGGAATGGCTCGGCTGAGGCGCGGCGCCTTTCGGTGCTCAGGACCGACGGCAGAGAATTGCACGACATCGCGTGGATTGAGGAAAATGAAAAAGCGATTATCGAAAAGGCAGCCGATAACATCCTTGGAACGATGGTTCAAGATAAGGCGCAGCAGAAGGCACTTCTGACCGTGTTGGCAGAGAAAATCCTGAGTGCCGATCTGAGCCAGGTGTTCAGAGCTGAGAGTGAAACAGAGGAGGTTGAGAATGAGACACGTGTTAGGTCTTTCCGGCGGAAAGGATAGCGCCGCGCTTGCCATTCTTATGCACGAAGAGATTCCTGAAATGGAATACTTCTTTTGCGATACGCACAAGGAGTTGCAGGAAACGTATGACTTCCTGAACCGGCTAAGGTCTCGTCTGAACATCAAGATTCATTACCTCAGCGCTGAGCGAGGTTTTGATCATTGGCTCGACATATATGGAAACATGCTCCCATCACCTCAGGTTCGATGGTGCACAAGGCAATTGAAGATAATCCCGTTTGAACAGTTTGTGGGCGACGATGAGACGATTAGCTACGTTGCCATTCGAGCCGACGAACCCGGGCGCGAAGGTTATAAGAGCACCAAGTCGAACATCCAGGTAAAGTTTCCTTTTCGCGAGCGTGGAATTGGAAAGAAAGAAGTCATCGAACTTTTAGACGGCTACGGGATCGGCCTGCCGGAATACTATTCGTGGCGAACCAGATCAGGTTGCAGTTTCTGCTTTTTCCAACGGAAGTACGAGTGGGTAATGTTGGCGGAAAGACATCCGAAGAAATTCGCCGAAGCTGTCGAATATGAGAAATCCCTGTCGGATGGTCGACGCTATACGTGGAACCAGGGAGAAACGCTTGCTGAGCTTATTGACCGCAAGGATGAAATCATCGCCGATCATGAAAAGGTACTCAAACGGCAGCAAGGTCAGAACGCGAGTAAAGCCTTGGTAGATGTGCTTTCCGATGTTCTGGATGACGAAGACGATACGCTTCCTTGCGTACAGTGTCACTATTAAGGCGCTAAGGAACCTTTCGTAATTCGAAAGATACATCCACAAACATTTGGTTTCATTTGTACCATCGAATAGTTAAATGGAAAGGAGTTAATGTCTGTTTAAAATCTGTGCCCGAACAGTTTTGGAACTAGGAGTCGAGCTAATCAGCTCCGATGTCATCGCATTCTATGAGTTGATCAAGAATGCGTTCGATGCCGGTTCTCGTACGGGCGCCGAAATTCAATTCGAGATTCTCCTCCGCCGAAATGAGTATTTTAAGTTTCGCAGCCGAGCTCTCGACCGGTTGTCGGACATAGAACAACTAAAAGTTGAATTGGTTGGTACTCTTGACAGGTCGGCTCCCCGCGAGTCCATCGAACGATTCGAAGAGCGTATCGAGGACGTCGAAGATCTCGAGGAATTCATAGAAGCGATCGATGAGCTATATGCGTCAGAGAACCGAATTATTGTTTCAGACAAAGGCTCTGGAATGTCTCGCAAGGATCTAATAAACAATTATCTCGTCATCGGAACGGCATCGCGCAAACGAGCGATCGAAGAAGCTCTTGCAAGTCCCGGCGATGGCCGTACGCCGTATCTTGGAGAGAAGGGGATCGGGCGTCTTTCTGCGATGCGCCTCGGCAATAGGCTGCGCGTTGAAACGGCAACGGAAGATGATGTTCGCATGAACATCCTAGCGATCGACTGGTCATTGTTTGATGACCTCGACGCAATGCTTGACGATATTGAGATTGCGCCGGAAAAAGGTGAAAAAAAACCTGATTGCGAATGGAGCGGCACTAAGCTCATTATTAGCTCTCTGTCCGCTGATTGGACATATGAACGGATAAAGTATTTAGGCTCACACGATTTTGCTCGGCTCACCAATCCATTTTCGGATGCAAAAAAACGCCCTCGCATCGCTATCCACTGGAATAATAAACGAATCCCTGTAGCGCAAATGGATAGTCATCTTCTACAGCATGCACATGCATCTGTTCAAGGCTCCTTCAGTGTGAAAGATTCAAGGCCTGTTCTTGAATGCACGTTAGTCGCTAATGATTTAGGTTTCGAACATCCACATGAGGAAGAGACGCGACGATTCACAGAGGCGGATCTAGAGGGAGCGATCGTCGGGACATCGGAAGAGGTTCCCCTGTCGGCATTAGAAGAACTTGGCTCGTTCGAATTTGAGGCATACTGGTTTAACCGCCAACGGCTCGCGCGTATTGACAGTATCGGAGACCAGAAAACGGTTCGCGAATTGCAGAAACGCTGGTCCGGGATCCTGCTTTTCCGAGACGGTTTTCGTGTGTTGCCATATGGCGAGGACGACGACGACTGGCTGGCGCTGGATCGTAGGGCACTCTCAAGCACAGGATATTTACTCAATAAGGCTCAGTTTGTCGGACGGGTTTCGATATCCCGGTTGGGCAATCCAGACCTAGTCGATCAGACCAACCGCGAGGGCCTGAGAGTATGCCCCGAACAGCAGGCTTTCGTACAGTTGCTGCAATTCGCTATCCAGTCTCAGCTGCGCGACTTCTTGAGAGATGTTCAGCGTCGACATAAGAATCAGCCGATCGATATGGCTGGAGCGAAGACAGACGTCAAGAATCTAGAGGCTCGGGCGAAAGCCGCTTTGCGTCAGATCAGGCGAGCTGCTCCAAGTTCCAGGGAGACAGTGGACGACTTGGAACATATGTTTCTTGAGATTAAGGAGATTTTTGATAAAGCTCAGCAAAGGATAGATGAGATCGAGAACGAGAATCAGCAAATGATTCATATGGCAGGTGTAGGTCTTCTGGTTGAGGTTGTTGCTCATGAGCTGGCACGCTCGACCGAAAATGCATTGACCGCACTGGAGGCGCTAAAAGGAAAGGCCGTCCCCGAGCAGGTTGCAGGGTTGCTCAACTCTCTTAGATCAGAAATGAAGTCGGTCGGTAAACGAGTACGTGTTCTCGATCCATTGAGCGTATCCGGCAGACAAAGAAAAGAGGTGTTTGATCTTGGAGACCTTATCGAGGATATTCTGAGCGGTCATGAACTTCAATTCATTCGCCACAGAATAAAGCAGCGCGTCGATCTGCCAGAACGACCTGTTCGAATCAGAGCTGTCAAAGGGATGATCATACAAATCCTCGAGAATCTATTATCAAACTCACTTTACTGGTTGGAGCTTCGCAAGAGAAACGAAGCGGGTTTCGAGCCTCGCATTAGTATCAGGCTCGAAAAAGATCCTCTGGCTATCACATACGAGGACAATGGCCGCGGGATCGCCCAAGAGAATCAGGAGAAGGTGTTCCGAGCGTTCTTTTCGCTGAAGGAGAAGTCTAAACGTCGCGGGTTGGGCTTGTATATTGCTCGCGAATGTGCGGAATATCACAACGGCACGCTTACCCTCGACGAAAAGATAAATCGCCAAACTGGTCGGCTGCATAGATTTATTTTGGAACTTCCCGACGAGATAACCGCTTAATGGCCGAGATCCAAACACTTCTTGAGGAACGACAAGTTCGGAAGGCAGTCATCATCGACGATGTCTTCGATGAGTACCCGCGCGCTGACGAGATGAATTCGGAAGATTGGACGTTGTTTTTTGACGATCTTAGCGAAGAGGGCGATGCGCTTTTGAAAAGCCTCTTTCCAGATTATGAGTCTACTCCAGCAGAGGATTTACAGAACTCCCCGGAATTCATAAAGGTTGTATGGGACAACCGGAAAACGCTGCCTCAGGAGGCGTGTGGTCCCCTTTTTTCAGATTACGAAGTGATCCGTGAGGATGAAAGGACCCGTTTAGACGGTCTGGCGAAAGCCCTTAAAGCACACGGTTTGACGTGTACCATGATGGGCAGCGATATCGATGACACTGCCAAAGAGGCTGACCTGATATTTGTTGATCTGTTCCTGGGTTTTAAGCAGACGGACGACGACATGAGTCGAGCCATTGACCGTATCTCTCACCTTATTAAAGACAGAAAGGACCGCCCGCCCCTAGTTGTCCTGATGTCGCGAAGCTCGCGGCTCATAGCTAAGCGAAATGACTTTCGCGACCAAGCCGGGCTGTTAGGTTCTACTTTTCGGGTCATCGGTAAGGCAGATCTCTCAAAGACCGGTGAACTGGAAACACTATTGGTGAGACTTGCTCGGCCCTATGATGACGCGAAGCGTGTTGCAGCATTCGTTAAGGCTTGGGACGACGGACTTAACAAAGCTCGGGAAAACTTCATTCAGCGACTACGTCGGTTGGATCTGTCGGATCTCGCCCAGATACGAACTCTTCTACTGGATTTTGAAGGTCAGAGTTTAGGGGAATATCTACTCGATGTGGCAGACCGTGTCTTACAACACGAAATCGAGGCAGATCCGGGAACGATTGCGGCCGCGTTGGAACTGAGTAAGATCGATCCCGACAATTATCCCGCACCGCATCTGGAAGGCTCAGCGGATCTTCAAGAGCTAGTTCATCGGATGATCTTTCAGCATGTCGAGCGTTTGAAATTGTCCGACAATTCCGAACCAGCCGTGCTTCAATTCGGTGACCTCCTCAGGTACAAAAACCCAGAAACCGGCGAATTGGACGACAATGTAATTGTTATTCTAACGCCGGCCTGTGATCTACTTCGCTGTTCAATCGCTAACGTCCTAGCTCTTCCCGGTAAGCTACAAGCTTTCGTTGCTGTGGATTGGTTATACGGAAATACAGCTGCCAAAATACCGATTTTTATAACCGCCGATGGGTCGCGCTACTGGATAAAATGGAACGTGCGGGGCTATCACACTGTCCCGATCAATGACCTTCAGGAAAATCTTGGCGGCAACAAGACCTTGTTACGCATCGGACGCCTTCGCGAAGTTTGCGCCATTGAACTTCAGCAACGAATGTTGTTGGAAATGGGAAGGATTGGTCAAACCGCTAATCCTCCGGCTACATTTCCGGTCTCGATCGACGTCTATGCGATTCCGCCTGATGGTGCTCCTGTTCGTCTCGATATCCCCGACGCAGCAGATGCACTATGCTTTGTTGGTCGCGGAAAAAAGCCAGAACGCGTGGACCATTTGGTCCTAACCGAGCGATCCTGTGACGCACTTCGGAATTCCATTTTGAACTTGTCGGAGGATGATGTTCACCAGTCCGCACGGCCAAGCCTAGCTTCGCTGAAAACGGATATTGAATTCTTCGACCGGTTCGAGCGAGGATCGATCGAAGTTCCTATAAAACCGAATAGTCCAACGCCACAAACCGGCATCGATAATAAGATTTATATGCATCTAGTTCGGAATGAATGGAACGAAAACGTTGATCAAAATATCAGGAAGGCTCCAATTATCCTGAAGATTTGCGACCTAACTTCGGAGGGATGACGGCTCACAAAATATACATGTATTAGAACGAAATCACGGAACGAGGGTCATCGCTCGATTCCGCAGTAGCGGAGCCGGTAGGGAGGAATTAGATCAGTTGCCTATTGGATATAGCAAATATTAGCTCTGCGATCGTCTTACTCTCAAACACGAAACTTTTCTTACCCACTTGTCCTTTTAGTGCTGTGGAACCTGTAATGCGATGCTTGATGTTAGGTCGCGAAATGAACTAAATGTCTATGGAAACAAAGACAAAAGGAAAGGGAAAGTCGAAACTCAACCGTTCGCCTTTCAGTCAGGTTAGGGGATTAGCTACGAACTTTTTACACAGTTCATTTTTGTCGTCAGTTATTCGGTGACCGTGTGAACTGTCCGCTATTATGTACTATGGAAATCTATCACTCACATCGAGACGCACCTGTGACATTGCGGGCACCTTCGGATTGTACCAGGGGCTCGTGATTATCTGCTTGTTACAGCGGTGACGGTTCCTTTCCGATCTTACGTAAGTTTTCACCGAAAATCGCCAAGAATAGAGAATGCCGCCCAATAGTACGGTTCATGAGTTTCAGAAGACTTGTTTTTTATCATGGAGATCGAGGCTCCTTGTAGGGCTTTGGAGACAGAAGCCCCTTTCTTGTATTGGCGATAAAATCGCTCGGCGAACATTTCCGTCGATTTGTCATTTGCCTCCCATTGAGCGGAAATCACTGTCGTTGCGCCGGCACCCATCATGCTCCAGGCGAGGCTCACAAGACCCTCGCCGCTCAGGACATTGTTTGTATCGCAGGACGCAAGGAAAACAAGACTTCCTTTTCTGACTTTCGAGTTCAAGATATCCTCAACGGTCAATCGGCCGTCATCTTTGCCAATAGCTCTGAAGCCGAGGTAGGAGTCTAGCGGCTGGTCGTTATCGACCTGTGCGTGCATCGAGAAGTGCAGGATATCCGTTTTATCGGAAAGCCGTCTAAAATCCGAGATCGTTGCATTTAGTGCCGGACGCGAACTAAACAAGACAGCCACACTTGTCGATTCATCGTTCACATATCTCAGGATCCGATTGTTATAGGATGAATTGGCGAAGGTCTGGAGCGTACTGCGAACCGGCTTCGGTGATTTTAGCTGTTCAAGAAGAATTGAAACGGACGGAGCATAGCTGACAAGTTTTTCCTCGATCAGGTATTTCTCGCCATCAGGACTCAACGCTTGGAATGGTATCTTCCACAATAGCTTGTCGGGGATGATGATTAGGTGCGTCGCGGAAAGGTTGAGCGGCGTCAGTAGCTTGTCGAACAGATCTTTGCCGTCCCGCTTAAAGAAGATGCGGTTTTTGATCTTCTGTTCGGTGCTCTTTACGTCTGCACCGATATCATTCTCGGATCCAGGAAGGTAGACCGATCGAACGGGCTTGCCTCTCTCCCACACGAATGCAATGAGTCGTTCGTCCAACGTGAAGAGATAGGAAATAACTGCACAATTTTCGAGATCGGGAATCCTATCCAATTCTGAAAAGTCGGGCTTAGGGATTACCGTCTCGGGAATGTGCGTCGTGAATGACGTTTCGAGTTTATGTACCTCGGCCGCCGCGCTGGGAGCATCGATCATAGCAAGCGACAGTGATTCGAGTTTACGGCGCAACTCGGGCTGCATGCCCGACGTGGTCCTTGTCGGCGAGTTACTTATCTTGTCTTTCAGCAATCGAGCTTTCAAATAATCAGACAGTTCAAAGGCCGTAAATGGTCGGCCGAGTTTTGTCTGAGAGAGAAGCCGATAGGCTTTGTGATAGGTTTCCGACAACCCCAGGGACAAATTCTTATTCTCGGAGTTTCTAATTTCCTCCGTAAGAGCGAGCGCTCTGTCCAAATACTCGATGGATTCTTCAGTTTTGCGAAGATGAAAGTGCGCCGTGGCGAGAGAGAGGTAAATACCGGGGAGGTCTTCGCGAAAATTCTGAGCCAGTGTTAAATCCAATAAAGTACGGTTGTGCCGAATGACCGATTCCCATTCTCTATTCTTCTCGGCTATGGTTCTTTTCCAAGACGGCAGTATGAACGGTGAGTTGCTTACTTTTTGTTCTAACTCGGTGAAGAGCCTTTCCGACAGTTCGCGGCGTCCCGTGAGCCCGAAGGTGATCGCTCTGCCGAGTGCAATATTAAATGCGAACGCACCATCTTTATCGAGTGAGTTCAGTTGGTCTACATGGCTTGACGCTTTCGACAGATCACCATCATATAGGGAGGTCAGCAGCAGCGATGCCAGAAACTTTCGTGCCTGGTAATTATCGTTTTGATCAAGCGACTGCTTTAACCCCTTTTCGCGGAGCGCGAGCGCCTTTCGATTTTGGCCCACGGAGCTGAGAAGCGTTGCTCCCTCGAATAGAGACTGACGATACTTGTACTTAAAACGCGATGTTTCGGCAGCTGCTATCAGCTTTTCCGAATATTTCAGCGACGCTGAATAATTCAGTTTTGATGACCATGCAAGGCTCAAAAATCGGTAGGTATCAAGTTGCCAGGAACTAACTGGCTTAAGTTCAAAGTGCTTCTCTGCCTTTTCCAGCCAAACAATCGCTGACAAATCATATCCGGAACTAAATAGAATCCGACCGACACTGAGGTAATAGGCAGCAAGGATTTCGGGATCATTTGACGCGGCCTTCAACGCGTTCTTCGATTGTTGCAGCGCCTCTGGAAACTTGAGCTCTGATCGGTACAAATCTGACGCATGCAAATACATTCGCGCTGTTAGGCGATAATCTGAACTACCCGCCGCCAGCTTTGAATAGTTTTCAAGGGTGTTTGCGGCTTCGCCATATTTCTGCTGAGTGATTTGAGCAACCAGCATTGTGTCAAGTGCTGACACGATAGACTGGTTCGGACCCGCGTCACTAGCAACAGTTTCGGCTAGTTCGATTGCCTTTGCGAAGTTTCCGTTATCCAATTCCAGACGCGCAAGATCGACCGCCTTAGGACGGCTCTTGACCTGGCTAAGAACAGGCAGGCAGGACGCGAGACAAAGCAGCAGGCCGGTCACCATCAACCGGCATGCTGAAAAAAGCCCCTGCGACAACAGCAGCCTAATTTTCCCTCGGTCTACACTGGCCATTGTCGTCTGACACCTGTCCCGGACGGCAATCTTGACATTGCCGAACCGGACAGCTATCGCCCGCGAAGAGCGAAGTGACGGCGTTAATGACGCTGTCCAAGATGCCCAACGTTGACGTTGTAACGGCACCGCCGGCGAATACATTGGCAACGAGTGTCGTTGACAATAAAGCCATACAAAAGAATGACTGACGTTTCTTCATTAGTTTAGTTCTCCTTTTTTATTCTAGTTTTTAGAAATTTATACATCGTGGCAAAAACATATCTACCACCTACTCCGTGACCGTCGGTCGTCGAATAGATAAACCACACATCGGCGCCGCGACTTCTTAACTGATCCTTCAGATCGATCACGTTCTTTTCGGGATTTCTTGAGTCGAGCTTTCCTCGCGTCAAAAGCAGAGGAATTTTGTTCCATCGATCAGCGTTGTTTAGGGGCGAGAGGCCATCGAGACTAGCCATCAGCTTCTCGTCTTTGGGGTCACCGTATTCGTTTTTGGCAAACTCGTCGACCCAACTCTGTCCCAGCATTCCACGAATCGAGACAAGGGGATATTCCGCGATCACGCCCCGAATCCTATTGGGTTCTTGTAAAGCCGTGGAAAGCACAATGAACCCTCCGTAACTGCCTCCACGGAGAAAGATCTTATCCCCGTCTAGGTCCGGCTGTTTTCCAACCCAGTCGAGCAGTGCGCGGATGTCCTTTACCGCATCACCTCTTTTCTCCTTGTTGTCGGCGTCCATGAACTCCTTGCCGAAGCCGGACGACCCTCGAATGTTCGTGTGAATGATTGCCATACCAAGATTCGAGGCGAGCCGGATGTCCTGCGAATTAAATAGCGGTCTGTCCAGGATTTGAGGTCCGCCATGAACATCAATCAGAACCGGCGATTTCTCTAACGGTGATCTTGGACGAACAATATATCCGGATATTTCCCGCTGATCGAAAGACTTCCATCGGATAACTTCGGGTGCCGAAACTTTATTCTCGAGAGCGGGCGGAAGTTTTTCTTTCGTCCAGTCTGTGATCTGTTTCGTGTCGATATTGAAAGACTGAATGGAGGCAGGTTTTCCTATGTTCTCGATGGTATAAAGAACCTCTTTTTCAGACATCCAACGCGTGTGCCAAACAACATAGGCATTAGGAAGGAACGGAGGGTATTCGCGTAGGACCTTGTTATTACTGAGTTGAAAGATGCGCAGGTAATCAATGCCATCGCGACTTCCGGTAATTAGCAGGCGCTTCCCATCGCCAGACGGCTTTACATCATTGATCGACAATAAATTCTCGGGAAGTCGCACCTGTGCTACCTTTTTCGATTTCAAGTTCATCGAAAGTAGGCACGGATCTCTTTGGCAAAGGTCATTTCCATCCGCCGCCCAATAGAGGTTTCCCCCCGCGAGGAAGGCTCTGCGAGAATTGCCTTTCTCATCGACCGGCATTAGTTGAGCGGTCTTTTGGTCAAGTAGGTAGAGATGCTGAGCCGTTGAAGCCTTCCAGTACTTTAAGAGAACCTTATCTCCCTCCGCGTCCATGACTTCCCA
>JBJXFZ010000102.1:0-19249 GCA_046154245.1 Pyrinomonadaceae bacterium | reverse complement strand
CCCTTTCGCCAGACGCGTTTTGTTACGCGTTTACCGCCCTTCCAGGTCGTGACCGTTACCCAACGGCCCTTGCGATAGACTTTTTTTGATACACGTTTGGTCACCGGAACGACCTGCGCCGGCTCATGTACCGACGTGGTACCCGCATTTGCTGATGAATTACCAACAAAGATAAACGACAGGCCGATTACGGCAGTTAACAACAGTGCTTTTAGCTTTTTCATATAATTTCCTTTTTCTTGGCGACTATTTTGACTCGCTAAATCGTCGCACAGTTTGCCGCTAATTGTATGTACTCCAGCGCACACAACTCATTAAGCACGTACATTAGCCCGAATAAAAGTGACAATGTCCTCGGTCGAGGTGCCGGGCACAAAAACCTCAGAGACGCCGATCTTCTTTAGCTCAACGATATCTTCCTGCGGAACGATGCCGCCGACAAGGACCAGTGTGTCGTCCATGCCGTTTGCTTTCAAAAGCTCGACCATGCGTGGACAAAGCGTGTTGTGCGCGCCGCTCAGGATAGAGATGCCGACCGCGTCGACGTCCTCCTGCATCGCGGCCGATGCGATCATTTCGGGCGTTTGTCTGAGGCCGGTGTAGATGACTTCCATTCCGGCGTCGCGCAGAGCGCGTGCGATGACCTTTGCACCGCGATCATGGCCGTCGAGGCCGGGTTTTGCGACGAGAACTCTGATTTTTCTTTCACTCATAATAATCGGGCTTTCTCCGTACGTTCTTTGCCGCTCAGCGTGACAAAAGCATTGTCTCACGCAAAGAGGCGAAGAACGCAGAGCAGAGTGGGCGCATTTTCAATCATGTCTTCAGATCCATGTTTGGCGACGCAAAAATGCACCGCACTTTGCCTGAAAATGTCGGCTGCTTCTTTATCGCCTCAAACATCTCAAACCAGCCGTGAGTATTTATCCACAAGGGGTTATAGCTTTTTATCTGCTTGATGATGCCGTAACGCGGCTCTTCGGTCTCGCTGACGAACGAGCCAAACATCCGATCCCATATTATCAGGACACCCGCGTAATTTTTATCGAGATACGGATTGTTCACGCCGTGATGGACGCGATGATGTGATGGCGTGTTCAGAATGTACTCGAGCGGGCCCAGCGTTTTTATAAATCGCGTATGGATCCAAAACTGATATATCAAGTTAAAGCCGTGCATGACGGCAAACATCCACGGCGCAAACCCGAGCAGCATTACAGGTGCGTAAAAGATCCAGTGTGCCGCGCCACTAAACCAACTCTGCCGTACAGCGACGCTCAGGTTGTAATGCTCGCTTGAGTGATGAACGACGTGGAAGTTCCAGAAAAGCCGCGACTCATGGCTGACGCGATGAAAAACGTAATACGCGAGATCATCGACAAAAAACAAGATCACCCAAGACCACCAAGCGTCAACAGGGAACTTGAACGGCGCGATCGAGTAGCAAAACAGATAGATCACACCGATCGCCAGCCCGAACAACAGATTCCAGGCGACACTCATAAAGCCAATAAAGATATTGCCAAACGTGTCTTTGTTGTCGTTGTACTCGTCTGAACCCTTGTGCCGCGCCCACAGAGCCTCGATGGCGATCATCAGGGCGAAAATCGGGATTGCGATGACGGTCGGGCCGATCATAAGATGTGATTAGAATATCACGCGCCGTCCGTTGATGCGCACTTGTCCGTAGCCCGCACGTGAGTAAGGGCTACTATTGAATATTCGCAACGGTAGCCCTTGTTCACAAGCGCGCTGCTGACACCCGCTCATTCTTGTAGTAGCATCTAGCAAAATAGTCATGTTCAAGAAGATAGTAAAAATACTTGCCATCATCATCGTCGCGGCGTTTGTTGTTATCCAGTTTTTTCGAATCGACAAAACAAATCCACCGGTTGTCGAGGCCAACAGGCTAGAAGCGGCGCTTGCCGTGCCGGCAGATGTCAGCATGATCCTCGGCCGCTCGTGTGCCGACTGTCATTCGAACAATACGTCTTATCCGTGGTACTCAAATATCCAGCCTGCGGCGTGGTTTCTCGAGGATCACATCGACCAAGGCCGACGTGAGCTAAACCTGAGCGAATTCAACACCTACACCGCGAAGAAAAAGAAACGCAAGCTCGAAGAAGTTTGCGAGATGGTCGAGTCCGGCGCAATGCCGCTGCCGTCGTATCTCTGGATCCACCGTGATGCAGCGCTGAGTGAGAGTGAGCGAAAAGCTCTCTGCGAATGGGCGAAGGGCGAGGCGGAGAAGATACAGCTTTAATGAAATGTGTCCGTAGCCCGACCGTTAGGAAGGGCGCCGGTGGTGATTTTATGCTGCGGGCTCCCATGTTTACGCGCGGGTTACGGACACAGCTAATGACAAGCCGCGACAAAATGAGTAGAATAAATTTACCCTCACGATCTCCTTGTGCTAAGTTTACCGGACTGCGATGTCGATTAATCGGAGAAAGCATATAAGATTTTCGCTCGATATACCGGCGACGATCCAATTAAAATACGGTGAGCGGCAGGAGACCCAGCTACAGCAGATCTCGATCGGCGGCTGCTTTACCGGCTGGGAAGAGAACATCTACGTCGGCGATGAATTTCGCATCGAGATCGAGCTGCCGAATAAGAATTTTCTCCCGCTTGCGTGCAAAGCCCTCTATCGCTTTGACCACACCGGTATCGGCGTCAAGTTTATCGACATCTCGCGCTTTGAACAGCAGCTTATTACAAAGATCATCTCGCACAGACTCGAGGCAGAGGGCGTGCCTCTACAAGTTGATCCGCTCACCGTACCACCGACCTACGTCGACGAAGATCCGAGCCCGCGCGCCACAGACATCCGCCAAAAACGCGACGACCTGTTGCAGCGGATGATGGCGAGCGAGGACTAGCATTGCGCTTTTTATATTCTTCGCCCGACCTGACGCGCCGAAGGTGCAGCGTAATTTAGCCTGTGGCATCGCCACAGGAAATCCGACACATTGAATTCGAGCACCATCGGTGCGGAGTAGTGCGGTGTTGAATTTACGCCGCCGCGTTGCGGCTAACGTTATATTGCGATGATACCTGCGGCGTTGCCGCAGGCTAAATTACCACAGCACCTTTGGTGCATCGAGGAAAGTCATGGCAAATCTTAAATATCCATTTGTTACTTACCCATCGCCAGATGGCGGCTACGTTGCTGAGATTCCAGCACTGAAGGGTTGTCTGGCTCAAGGCGAAACACTCGACGAGACCCTGCGCGAGCTTGAGATCGTAGAAGATCTTTGGCTCGAATCTGCGAAAAAAAATCGAGTTCGGCTTCCAAAACTTAAGATCGAGATTAATCGGGTGATCGAAAGACTCGCCGCATAGACCACGCTGTTCCTGTTACGCCCTCGCACGCTCTCCAATCTTGCCCTTTTACTTTTACCTTTTTGCTTTTTTACGCCCTTTCGCCCTCTCGCTCACTTCGCGCGCTTTGACAGCGTAAAGATCGACTTTGCCTTCAAAAAACGGCCAGTTTTTCCCAAAAACAACAAAAAGCAAAAAAAGTGTGTGAGGTTTTGGTGATTTTTGTCATATCTAGGTAGAAATAGAATTCCAATTTTTTTCAAGAGGTCATGGAGGTCCGACAGTGGCGAGTTTCACACATACTTTTTTCGCGCGGATCTATGGGAAAGGAGCGAAAACTGCCACAAAGTGGCAATTAAATTACATAAATGAACGGAAAACAGGGATCAGAAGTCAACATGTATCATGCGGTCGAGCAGAATAGCAACAACATGCCCACAAGCGTGCCAGGTGCCGCTACGCCTGAAACGACAACCTCGACGCAGGTCAAAGGCACCGTCATAAACGCCGTCGATCATTCGCCGGTTCCAAACGCCACGGTGACCGTCACCACGCCCGCGGGCATTCTGCCCGTCGTCACAACGTCAACGACCACCGGCGCCGACGGCAAATATCGGATTAAATCCATCCCACCCGGCGTCTACGACCTAACCGTCACCGCCCCAAGCTTTACAACATTCACCGACGACTCCGTTGAACTGAAAATGGGCGAGGTCGCAGCGATAGACGTGGAGATGGAGGAGGATTAGTGATTTGCGAATATGACAACCACTAACACTCAACCAGCATATGTAATACTCCGTCCGTTTGATACGGTTTATGCGATTGTTTTCACATATTTCCTGCTTGATTACCTAACATCAAAAATTTGTTCCGTAATCGATCATCAATTGAATAGCTCCCACTCTCACCCGATTGACAGTTCTGGTTTTCAGGGCATAGTTGTCATCTTGTCTACAATTCAGTTAGTCCGAATGTACTACTATCTGGAGCATTTCGAAGTCATTATCAGGCAACGAGGTAGACATCATTTTTTGGAAATACTCCCCTATTGGTGCGAAGTTTCGGAAAAATTATTACGGCTGGTGTTGGTATTGATATTGATTTTGTTTACAAAATTGAATCTGTATGGTTTTCCGTCTCAGGCTATTTTGTCGATTTGCTTTTTATTGCTTATCACCTGGGATCTGATTGTTATCACTGGATTAAATAGTAGTTTTACAAATGGCAGCATTTCAGAAACACAAGCTGTAACCAATGCCCGAATGTTCTTTTATATAAGGAATAACGAGTTTAATAAGGACTATGTTAGAAAAAGAAATTATGTTCGATTGCCGAAATCATGGGAAAGGTTAGGTGGAATCTTGGCATCAGTTTCCGCGTCTATACACTATTATACTTACGGAGGAATCGAGTCTCATGAAACCGGGCTTTGGATGATCCCAGTAATTGTCGGGGTTGGTATGATGGCAATTTCATTTTATAAGGGCAGACTCAGGGTGCGTCAAGCAGAGGATAAGGGGTCGTTCAAGAACTTTTTGGGCCCATTATTTGCACCTGTTTTTGCCATTTTTGCTAATCTCAATTTGATTGATCGTAATTCTGCTAAGGAGTTCAAGAAAATGAATACAAAGTTATTTTATGGTTGCGTGATAGCGATCGTTGCGCTTGTAGTCGGCATAGTTATCTATAAATATTGGTGGACAGGTAACTGCGGCGACTATTTTTCGAGCAATTGTCCTAAAGTTGTGAAGATCGCAACTTCGAAAAATTTATGGTGCGGATTAACATTGATCGCAGTAAAGAAAGAGTTTTTTCAGCAAGAAGGACTCTCTCCTGATGTCAGTTATCAGGCCGCTGGTCGCCTGAATATGGATGCGCTGCTGGGCGGAGCGGTTGATTTTGCAAATGTAGTTGAGACAAACATTGCTTATCAGGCGTTAAATAACACGCAGGATATTAAAGTGCATAGTCGAATCGTGGAAGCGAACGATTATGTGATTATTACTAACGGCCCTTCCAATATTAAGCAACCTGCAGATTTGAAAGGGAAAAGCCTAATTTTCGCTCAGGCGACCGGAGCGGAGTCTTTCGTGTTTTGGTTTATGGAAAAGCATAATCTGAGCAAAGACTCTGTAAAACTATCTCCTTTACAACCAGCCGCACTCGTCGATAATTTTCTCAATGGACAGAGCGATTCTGTTGCTAGTTGGGAACCATTTGCCTCGACAATACGATCCAAAAAGCAGGACTTAGGTGAAAGCTTTTATTCGGATTCACTTGGTTTCAAAGGAATAATGACAGTTGCAACGAAGAAATCATGGGCGGATCAAAATCGCAAAGTCGTTGAGGCCTATAATCGCGCTATGGAAAAGGCTGCTGCTTTTGCTCGCGAAAATCCGGCGGAAGCACAAGAAATAATTTCCGGTGAAACCGGAATACCGCTTGAGACAGTTAAAAATATTTGGGGTCGATTTGATTTCAACTATGTTACTACCCTCGATAAGGAGAAAATCCTTGTTATGGAAGTGATCAGAAGAATTAAAATGATGATTCCAGACATGACGAACAAGAAAGAAGCCGATGTGAGCGGATATTTCTAGATAATCGCTTTTCAGTTAACAGATTTCGGTTGGTTGGCGAAAGTAATCGCTCGCACCTGTTTCATGGACATTGCCAAAACCATAATTTCCAAGCTAAGACTCATATTGCAGTTGATTGGGTTGATCATATTCATCGTATTGGTTTGGGAAATCTTAAGAAATATAGGATTGCTTCGCAATGACCTAATTCCAAGCGTTGCCTCAATCACCCAGTCCTTAATCGGGCTATTGTTTACGGAGAAATTTTGGGCTGACATCGCATACACCTTATTTAGGGCTTTCGTCGGTTTGATCCTGGCATGCTTTCTTGGAATTCCAATTGGCTTTCTGATTGGGTCTAATAAGTTTTTAAGTTCTTTGGGAACACCTATTGTGGATTTCTTTAGGAGCATTCCCGTGACATCCCTTTATCCTGTCTTTGTCCTATTGCTCGGTATTGGAAACGAGGGAAAAATAGGCATGATCTTTGTTGGTTGTGTTTTAGTGATCTTGCTTCATTCCATAACAGCATTTGAAAGTAGAAGTCTTTTAAGACATCACATCTCCAGGCTATACGGGGCAAGCCAATCGTTTATCTTATTTCGAATTATTTCCTTCGAGGTTTTACCAAACATCATTACGGGTATACGTGTTGCCATTGGGTTCGCTCTGATTATCGCGATTTTGACTGAAATGTTTATGGGGGCTAACCGCGGAATGGGTCAATCAATAATGGAAGCCTATTCAATTTACAATATGTCCACAATGTTTGCCTATATATTTGTGCTTGGCTTAATTGGCTTTTTCTTTAATCGAATCTTTGCAAGGTTAGAGAGTGCTATGGGTGGTTGGAGAAAAAGATGACCAGCGAATACAACATCAAGATTGATAGTTTGTCATTTCTCTATGAGAAGGATTCCCGTGGTGTGCCAATAATCGAAGATATTTCGTTTGAGGTTACTAACAACGAAGTATTCTGCATCCTCGGCACCAATGGTTCGGGGAAATCAACTTTAGTCAACACAGTCGGAGGATTTACAGAACCTACAAGTGGGTCAGTTCAATTTCTTAACACACATCAAAATTTTGTTGAGGTGCCTTCGGTCGTGGCTTTTGTTAATCAAGATTATCGTCAATCCAATTTTCCCTGGGCAAGTGTTATTGAAAACATTATATTTCCGCTTAGATTTCAAGCAGTTGATGAAGATGAAAGAACGACTTTCGGGATTGAGCTACTGAAGAGGATACTGCCAGATATTAATCCGTGGATGAAAGCTTATAAATTAAGTGGCGGTCAACAACAGCTGATTTCCGTTGCAAGAGCTTTAATTTCAAACCCAAAAGTTCTATTAGCCGACGAACCATTGAGTGCGGTGAATCTTATTTATTCGTACAAGATGATTAAGTTATTGGAAGAATATAGAAGCAGACAACCATACCCTGTTATTTGGGTGTCTCACAACATTGACGAGGCGTTCTTAATTAGTGACCGTTTGGCATTATTAAGTAGAAGAGAAAGATGTTTTTCGCGTATCTTCGAAAACCCTCTACCTCGTCCGCGAATTCCTGATGATTTAGCGAATCTTGAGGTGGTTAGATTAAAAAAGGAGATATTGAATTTTCTATTGTCGGAGGCCTAGATAGCATCTTCAATAAATAACTTATGAAAATAGATTCCATTGCTCTGGATCATTTAAGTACTCAACAAAAGAACCAGATTTTTAAGCAGATTCAATATCATGTGTCTGCTCTTCCGATTGAAACAGTCGAGTTGACCACAAATTTAATACTTAAGTTTTCTATTCTGCCTAATGTAACCCGACCTATGAGTTCAAAGGGGATTGCAAAATGGCTGTGGAGAAATTCGCAGTTGTTCATTGGTAAAAGAGTCCTTGATATTGGGACTGGCTGTGGAATTCAAGGCATTACATGTAAGTTAGGCGGCGCATCTGAAGTGGTTTTGACCGATGTTGTTGAGCAAGCTGTTGAGTGTTCACTCATCAATGCCCGAAATATATTACCGACAAATGAAAATCTAACCGCAAGTAAGTCGGACTTGTTTGAATCAATTAATAACGATGAGCCATTCGACTTAATAGTTTTCGCCCAACCTTATTTTCCCGGTTCACCTATCGCGGATTACGAGTTTACAAGAGGAATGTTTGATACAGTCGGGCTGCAACATAGATTTTTTCAAGATGCAAAAAAATATTTACGTGAAAACGGCAGAATTGTGATGATGAGTTGGAATTTTGTTGGAGAAGAAAATGATCCGGCGATGATAGCGAAGGATTTTGGCTACGATTTAATAGATAAAGACAGTTACTTTGCGTGGCGTGGGGTTCAACAAGGAAGTTTCGATGTGGTAGTTTTCGCAGCTAGTTAGCTCATTCGACTTTCATTTCGCTGACAACTTTTTCATTATTACACTGCGGCTCACTTTTGACTTATCGGCTTGATGCAGCAATTTCGCCATTCCGATATCTTCAACATCTTCTTTTGTGAGTGTTGATGCTCCGACGCCGAGTTTTTTAAGCAGATCGGCGATGAATTTGAATTCGGTTTGGCTTTTTGGAGTTACTACTATCGCTTTCATAGCTCAAATATAGAAGAGAAAGATATCGCACACAACCGGAATCAAGTGAACACAACTACATCGTGTTTTCCATCAAAACAACTCATCCATTGCGTGTTCGAGGTTTTTTACTCCTACGACACGTAATCCTAACAACTTTTCGAGGCCTTTTTTGTTTGAATCGGGGAGAATTAGTTTCTTGAAGCCGAGGGTTTGGGCTTCGCGGGCGCGGGATTGGGCCTGCAGGACGCCGCGGACCTCGCCGGTGAGACCGACTTCGCCAAAGACGCACGTCTCGGGCGGGATCTGCACATTGCGAAAGCTCGATGCGATCGCAGCGATGACGCCAAGATCGGCTGCGGGTTCGTCGATCTCCATGCCGCCCGCGACGTTCACAAAAACATCATCGCCAGCCAGTTGAAATCCGAGACGCTTCTCTAGAACAGCGATAAGCAGAGACGCGCGGTTGTGATCAAACCCCTGCGTCATGCGCCGTCCCGAACCGAATTTTGTCCCTGAGACCAACGCCTGAACTTCGACGAGAACGGGGCGCGTGCCTTCCATACAGACGGTGACGACCGAACCGGTCGCGTTCTCGGGCCGTTCCTGCAAAAAAAGTTCGGACGGATTTGCGACCGCCGCGAGACCGGTGTTCGTCATCTCGAAAACGCCGATCTCATTCGCGGCGCCAAATCGGTTCTTTGTCGCACGAATGATGCGGTGATTGTGATGACGGTCGCCCTCGAAATACAGCACAGTGTCGACGATGTGCTCGAGCGTTTTTGGCCCGGCGATCGAACCTTCTTTTGTCACATGACCTGTAAGAAAGACGGGCGTTGCCGTCTGCTTGGCAAATGTCATAAACTGCGCGGCGACATCGCGAACCTGCGAGACAGAGCCCGGCGCGGACTCGATCCGGTCACTGAAAACCGTTTGGATAGAGTCGACGATCACAAAATCAGGTCGCAGTTTGTCGGCCTCGGCAAGGATAGCCTGTAGATTTGTCTCTGGCAGCAAAAAAAGATTGCTCGCCTCGACACCGAGTCGTTGCCCACGCATCTTTATCTGCCGCTCGGATTCCTCGCCCGACACGTAAAGAACCTTTGTGCCGTTTCGACCGAGCTTATCAGCCATTTGCATGACGATCGTCGATTTACCGATGCCAGGCGCACCGCCGATCAACACGAGCGAACCCGCGACGATACCGCCGCCAAGCACGCGATCCATCTCGTCTATACCGCTTGAGACTCGCGCGTCGTCTTGCGATTCAACCGCGTCATAAGCAACCGGCTGACGGAACGAGCCTGCGGACGAGGGCGTCCCCGTTCCGGTCTGACGAAAGCGTTCCTCGACAAACGTATTCCACTCGCTGCAATCCGGGCACTGGCCCAGCCACTTTCGTGATTGGGAACCGCAATTCTGACAAATGAAAACTGTCGCCGGCTGCTTTAGCATGTCTTTAAGGTCAAATCATAACATGCAGGGTTTTAGAGTGCTCAGATAGCTTAGCGAATGAACTGTCTTGGCTTCGCCCTATCGCAGTGCGGTAAGGCTCGCCTGACCGTTCGACTCACTTATTATTTTCGGGGGTAGCTGCGCTGCCGAGAGAAAAAGCGTTGTCGCACGATGTCCCGACTCTAGTCGGGACCGTGCTCCGCCTGCGATCGTTGGAGAACCGCGACGGCGAGGCAAGCCATCGCCGCACTGCGATGCGGCAAGCCGCACGATGCTCTCTTAATGAGGCCGCCGACAGAAAACTTTGTCGCACGATATCCCGATGAATCGGGACCGTGCTCCGATGCGATCGTGACTGCTGCGACGGCGAGGCAAGCCATCGCCGCACTGCGATGCGGCAAGCCACTGTAGCTGTGGCGGCGAAATATCTAAAATCTCGGGGCTAATCGGTCTTTAGTTAGGCATATTTTAGCGAAAGCGCGAGATGGCGTGTCGTTCGGGCGATGTTTTTGATTGCTTTTGGCCCGTGATTTTGCGTAAATAGAATCAAATCAAAGCAAGACCAAAGGCGAACCGGTGAACTCCGGCGACGGTTCAATCGTTTTCACAAATATGCAGGAATTTACAGACCAAAGACCAGTGGATGAGGCAGACATCGAACGGTTTCCGATGGTGCCGATCCGAGACGTAGTCATTTTTCCGTACACAAAGGTCGCGTTTAAGATCGACCGGCCGAGTTCGGTCAGCGCGCTTGAGCAGGCGATGACCGGCGAGCGGCAGATATTCCTGGCGACGCAGCATGATGCCGGCGTTGACGATCCGCAGCCCGACCAGATCTTCCAGGTTGGGACATTGGGACGCATCCTGCAGGCACAACGGCTCGACAACGGGCAGATAAAGGTCGTCGTCGAGGGTCGGATGCGCGGGCGCTCGCTGCAGGTCGAAAAAGACGAGAACGGCATGTTCTACGCGAACGTGCGTCGCATCGAGTCGACGGATGGAACCGGTTATCAAACCGATGCTCTTTTGCAGAAGATCCACACACTTGTCGAACAGATCCTGCGTGTTTCGCCGGATACGTATGCCGATGCGCTCCACGCCAGTCTTCGTGGTGTCTCGGCGGCACAGATCGCGGATTCTATGTCGTCGCACCTTCGCATCGGTGTCGAGGAGAAACAGGAGTTGCTTGAAACCGTCTCTGTTTCGGAGCGGCTGCAGAAACTCATTTACACGCTCGAACACGAGATCGAAAAGAAGCAGCTCGACCGCAACATTCACTCGCGTACAAAGAAGCAGATGGACAAACATCAGCGCGAGTATTATCTCAACGAACAGATCAAGGCTATTCACAAAGAGCTTGGCCGAAAGGACGAGAAGGCCGATCTTGAAGAGCTAAAGAAAAAGATCATCGAAGCCGGAATGAGCGACGAGGCACGCGACAAAGCGCTGCAGGAATATTCGCGGCTCGAGGCGATGCCGCCGATGTCCGCTGAGGGCACGGTCGCACGTACCTATATCGACTGGCTCATCAACGTTCCCTGGAACGTCGCGTCGGACGAAGTAGAAGACTTGGTCGAAGCCGAGAGGACATTGAACGAAGATCACTACGGCCTCGAGAAGATAAAAGAACGTATCCTCGAGTTCCTCGCCGTTCGCCAACTTGTAAAAAATCCTAAGGGCACGATACTTTGCTTTGCCGGCGCTCCGGGCGTTGGCAAAACTTCGCTGGGCAAGTCGATCGCGAAGGCGACGGGGCGCAAGTTTGTGCGGCTCGCGCTTGGCGGCGTACATGACGAAGCCGAGATCCGTGGCCATCGCAGAACATATATCGGCTCGATGCCGGGACAGATCGTCCAGTTAATGAAACGCGCAGGCACAACAAATCCCGTAATACTGCTCGACGAGGTCGATAAGCTCGGTCGCGATTTTCGCGGCGATCCGTCGGCGGCGTTGCTGGAAGTTTTAGATCCCGAGCAGAACCACACTTTCCGCGATCATTACCTTGACGTCGATTACGACCTCTCTCGTGTGTTTTTTATCGCGACGGCAAATGTGCTGCACACCATTCCGCCGGCTTTGCAAGACAGGCTAGAGATCCTTAATTTGTCCGGCTACACCGAGCGGGAAAAGCTCGAAATTGCAAAGCGGCACCTTATCCCCAAGCAGTGCGAGAACAGCGGTATCGATTGCGGCAGCGTTACGTTCACTGACGAGGGAATCCTCGAGATCATCCGACATTACACGCGCGAGGCGGGCGTTCGTAATCTCGAACGCGAGATCGGCTCGTGTCTTAGAAAGATAGCTCGGAAGTTTGTCGCAACCGATGATAAAGCTGAATTCAGCGTGTCTTTAGATGCTGAAGCGATCCAGACCTTGTTAGGTACGATAAGGTTTCGCAAGCAAGACATTGCACGAACGAGTGAGGTCGGTCTTGTCAACGGACTCGCATGGACCGAGGTCGGCGGCGATGTCCTTCAGGTCGAAGCAACGCTCGTCAAGGGCAAAGGCGAAGTTACCCTCACCGGTAAACTCGGCGAGGTTATGCAGGAGTCGGCGAAGGCCGCACTTACTTGCGTTCGCACGCGTGCCGAGGACCTTGGCATCGATCCGACAGATTTCAGGGAAAAGGATCTGCACATTCATGTGCCTGAGGGTGCTATACCGAAAGACGGTCCGTCCGCCGGGATCACGATGGCGACGGCGATGGTTTCGGCTTTGACTCGACGGCCGGCGCGTCACGATGTCGCGATGACGGGCGAAATTACGCTTCGCGGCAAAATCCTGCCGATCGGCGGCGTGAAGGAAAAGCTGCTCGCGGCACATCGTTTTGGGCTAAAAACGCTTATTCTGTCAAAAGAGAACGAAAAGGACCTCGCCGATATCCCTGAAGAAGTCCGTGACGACCTGACGATACATCTTGCGGACACGATCGACGAAGTTTTGAAATTCGCACTTGAAAGCGAGATTGCTCCGCGAGCGATGGCGGCTCCCCAAGTTTGGAACTCCGACGCGGGAACGCCTGACTTGTCGGCAAATCTTAAATGATCGGCGGCTAGAACCGATGAAGATCACTTCCGCCGAATTCGTCAAAAGCTCTTTTGATAGGAGCCACTGGCCGAGCGACGGCCGGCCCGAGGTCGCGTTTCTCGGCCGCTCGAACGTTGGCAAATCGTCGTTGATAAATTCGCTGCTGCTGCGAAAAGGCCTGGCGCGAACCTCGAACACGCCGGGACGAACACAGTCGATCAACTTTTTTTTGATAAACGAGAGTTTTTATTTCGCCGATCTGCCCGGTTACGGATACGCTCGCGTTTCAAAGACGATGCGACAAGAGTGGGGCAAAATGGCTGAGGACTATCTGGCGGAGAGAAGCGAGCTTGCCCTTTTTGTTGAGTTGATAGATGCAAGGCACGAGCCGACGGCGCTCGATAAGCAGCTCAATGAGTGGCTCTTATTCAACGGGAAAGCGCACATAGCCGTTGCGACAAAGGCCGATAAATTATCGAGAAACGAGTTGCAAAAATCGTTAAAGACCGCTCGCGGCGTCTTTTCTAATACGAAGATCATTGCGTATTCTGCCCAAACCGGCGTGGGGCGGGACGAGGTCTGGGCCGAGATCAATCGGGCGGTCGATAATTTTTGATATTTTCGGTTGCTTTTGGGACTTTAATATAGTAAAAATGAGTTTCCCGGAAAATTTGGGATTCTCGATAGGGTCTTTCGGACTTGTTTCACCGGCTTTACTACATAAATTCCATACGATTTTCTCCGCTTTTATAGTTCAATTCTATTGAACGCCCTGGTCGGCGAGAAGATCAACAAACCGCAAACTATTGTTTTTAACAACAATCACAACTAAATAAATGGCTACTAAAACCACACAACCGCGCAAATCAAAAGAAGCGAAAGACGAAGAAGTCGAGGTCGTCGCCGCTGAAACGGATGAAACTTCGAATGGCGAGGCGGCAAAGCCCGCAAAATCGAAGTCGGACAATTTGGATGACACGATCCTCAATCTCGCCGGCCTCAAGGATATGTCGATCAGCGAACTCACTCACATCGCGAAAGAGATGGGAATCGAGAATGCGACCGGTTTGCGAAAACAAGAACTGATTTTCAAAGTTCTCGCCGCACAGACCGAGAAGAGCGGACTTATCTTTTCCGAGGGCGTGCTCGAGACGCTGCCTGATGGCTTCGGTTTTTTGCGGGCGCCTGAGTACAACTATCTTCCCGGTCCTGACGATATTTATGTCTCACCGTCGCAGATTCGCAAGTTCGACCTACGCACCGGCGATACGATCTCCGGGCAGATTCGCCCGCCAAAGGAAGGCGAACGATATTTTGCGTTGATCAAAGTCGAGGCGATAAATTTTGAGGCTCCCGAGCAGTCTCGTGAGAAAGTCTTTTTCGACAATCTGACGCCGCTCTATCCGGATGAGCAGCTCAACATGGAGATCGAGACCGACTCGGACAAGATTGCCGCTCGGGTTATCGATCTTGTAACGCCGATCGGCAAGGGGCAGCGTGGACTGATCGTGGCGCCACCGCGTACCGGTAAAACGATGCTTTTGCAGACGATCGCAAACTCGATCACCGAGAATCATCCCGAGGTCGCACTGATCGTCCTGCTGATCGACGAACGCCCGGAAGAAGTTACCGACATGCAGCGTTCGATCAACGGCGAAGTCATTTCGTCTACATTTGACGAGCCGCCGACGCGGCACGTTCAGGTGGCCGATATGGTTATCGAAAAGGCGAAACGCCTCGTCGAACACAAACGCGACGTAGTGATCTTGCTCGACTCGATCACACGCTTGGCTCGAGCCCACAACGCGGTCGTGCCGCCGTCGGGTAAGATCCTTTCTGGTGGTATCGATTCGAATGCGTTGCAGCGACCAAAGCGTTTCTTCGGTGCGGCACGCAACATCGAGGAAGGCGGCTCGCTCACGATAATCGCGACTGCGCTGATCGATACGGGTTCACGTATGGACGACGTTATCTTTGAGGAATTTAAGGGAACAGGTAACTCTGAGATATATCTTGACCGCAAATTATCCGACAAGCGTCTCTTCCCGGCGATCGATCTACAGAGATCGGGCACGCGAAAAGAGGAATTGCTTATCGACAAAGAGAATCTCAATCGAATTTGGGTCATGCGCCGCGTTCTCAATCCGCTTTCGCCGGTCGAACAAATGGAAGTTGTGCTGGAACGTCTCGGTAAAACGAAGACCAACGCAGAGTTCCTCGCTTCGATGCAGACCTAAAGGATTAAGTAGTTAATTGTGAATCGTGAATAGAAAGAAGCCGTTTGCGGTTTTCTACTATTCACGATTTACTATTTACGGATCTCTTTTTGTTATGCGCGTTGCTGTAATCTCATCTGAGGCAGTACCATACTCCAAAACCGGCGGTCTCGGCGACGTCGCCGGCGCACTTCCGAAGGCGTTAAAGCAGATCGGTGTTGATAGTTTACTTATTACTCCCTGCTATTGGCAGACTAAAGGCGAATATCTATGGCACACGGCGATCGACGATCTCTGGCTGGTGTGGCGAGGCCGAACGGTTCGTGCAAAGGCGTTTTACAGCGAAGCGAACGGTTCCCCGACCTTCTTGATAGACTACCCGCCGCTTTTTCACCGCGATTCGATCTACGGCTACACGGAAGACTACGAGCGTTTTGCGTTTTTCAATCATGCTGCGCTTGCGTTGCTTGAACGCATCGGGACGGCTCCTGACATCGTTCATCTCAACGACTGGCACACAGGATTTGCGGCCGCTGAATTAAGGTTACGGCGACACCGTCAGCCATTCTGGCACGGGACGCGGACAGTCTTTTCGATACACAACATGGCGTATCAGGGAGGGTTCGGATCGGGCGAATTGCCGAGTTTAGGGTTTACCTCCGCTGCTGCCCAAAATATCTTTAGTTTCAATGGTTACGCGTCGGCAATGAAAGCAGGACTTGAAGCTTCGGACGTGCTCTCGACCGTTTCAAAACGCTATGCTCATGAGATCCAGACGGACGAATTCGGCCACGGACTCGACTGGCTGACAAGGCAGCGGGCAAATCGGTTGATAGGCATCACCAACGGCGTCGATTATGAAGTTTGGAACCCGGAAACCGACCCTGAGCTGAGCGCGCACTTTTCGATTGACGACCTCACAGGCAAACGCGAATGCAAGCGGGCATTGCTCGAACAATTCAGTCTTCCGATCGAGCTTGATCGCCCGATCTATGCGAGCGTAACGCGTCTTACTGCTCAAAAGGGCGTTGAACTCATCAACCAGGGTGCAAACGATATTCTCGCTGCGGGTGGATTTTTTATAGCTCTTGGTTCGGGCGAGAAAGATTCGGAGCGTTTTCTTCAAGCGCTTCGTGATTACGCCCCTTCGCGGGTCGGCGTTTATATCGGTTACAATGAAAAGCTGGCGCACCTTGTTGAGGCCGGGGCCGACATGTTTCTCATGCCGTCGAAGTTCGAGCCATGTGGTCTTAACCAAATGTACTCGTTGAGATACGGTACAGTGCCGATCGTGCGTGCCGTCGGCGGCCTTGACGATACAGTTCAGAATTGGGACGCGGTCAGCGAAACCGGCAACGGCTTTAAGTTTCGCCAATACAGATCCGACCGCCTGCTTGAAAAGATATACGAGGCGAGATTCGCCTACGAAGACAAAGCGACCTGGGCAAAGATCCAGCGGAACGGTATGGCGGTTGATAACTCTTGGGAGAACGCGGCTCGAAACTACGTCGATCTATATAACTGGACACTTAATAACTGATGATAATCGTAATAATCGGCGCTCAATGGGGCGATGAAGGGAAGGGGAAAGTCGTCGATCTGTTAGCCGACAGGTTCGACATCGTATCGCGTTATCAGGGCGGACACAATGCGGGTCACAGCGTCTATGTCGGCGACAAGGCCTTTGTTCTGAGGCTTTTGCCATCCGGTATCATCCACGAAGGCAAAACATGCGTGCTCGGCAACGGAATGGTCATCGACCCGAAAGCTTTTTTCGAAGAGGTTGACCAGATCGCGGAAAAGGGAATTTCGGTCACGCCCGATCGTTTGAAGGTTTCGAGCCGGGCTCACCTGATAATGCCATATCACCGCGCGCTCGATCATACGTCCGAAGAGCGGCTTGGGAACGAAAAGATCGGTACAACGCTTCGCGGTATCGGGCCCGCGTATGAGGACAAAGCCGGTCGCCGTGGCATTCGAGTGGCGGATGCGATGTCGCCGGATGTTCTAAAACTCCGTGTCGAACGAAATCTCGAAGAAGCCAACAGGATAATTGAGTTATTCGGCCAGCAGCCGCTGCGCGCCGATGAGATACTCGGTGAGATATCGCCGCTCATAGAACGTCTTCGTCCCTTTGTTTGCGAGACCTCGCACTTTCTCGCCGAAGCTCGCAGGTCGAACAAAAAGATCCTTCTAGAGGGAGCTCAGGCCACATTGCTCGATGTCGATCACGGCACATATCCATATGTAACATCCTCAAATCCGACCGCGGGCGGTGCATCTGTCGGCGCCGGCATTCCGCCGCACCACATCACGGGTGTGCTTGGTATCGTTCGCACATACGCAACACGCGTCGGCGAAGGGCCGTTTCCGACAGAGATGCTCGACACTGAAGAAGATATGGCGAATCTCATTCGGACGCGCGGCAACGAGTACGGCTCTGTGACAAAACGGCCGCGGCGCTGTGGCTGGTTCGACGCCGTCGCGACAAAGTATGCTGCCGAGTTGAACGGGTTTGATTCTGTGGCTCTGACAAAGCTCGATGTGCTCGACGCCCTCGATGAGATAAAGGTATGTGTAGGTTATGAGATCGATGGCCTTCGCGTGGACACGTTCCCCGCCGTATCGAGCGATCTGCGGCAGATCAAACCTGTTTACGAGACACTTGCGGGATGGAAGAGTGACACGGTTGGCATTACCGATTTCGACAAGCTGCCGGATAACGCCCGCACGTATGTCGAGTTTCTCTCGGCACAGATCGGTGTCGAGATCGGATTGATATCAACTGGGCCCGAGCGTGATCAAACGATCATTTTGCAGGACTCGGTGATGGAAAGCTGGTTCAAATAAATTGAAAATGAAGCATGCAGAATGCGAGATCAGAGCCAGTCGAAGTTGTTGAATTCCGCAGTGAGTTCGCCGCAAACTTTGCCGAGCTTAATTACGAATGGATCGAGACGTATTTCTCAGTCGAGCGGCATGATCGCGAGATCCTCGATCATCCGCGGGAGAATGTTATCGAGCCGGGCGGGCAGATCTTTATGGCGCTTGTCGATCGTAAGGCTGTAGGCACGGTGGCGATGATCCCTGCGGGCCAAGGGGTATTCGAACTCACAAAAATGGCCGTTTCGCCTAGGTTTCAGGGCCGCGGTATTGCAAATTATCTGATGCGGGCGTGCATCGAGTTTGCGCGCAACGTGGGGGCGCAAATCATCTTTTTGGAGTCACATCGATCGCTGAAGGCGGCGCTTGCGCTATATCGCAAATTCGGATTTGTCGAAACCCCGCCCGATCCAAACTCCGAATACACACGCGCCGATATTCGCATGGAACTTGCCATCGATAGCGGCAGTATGTAAAATCTTCAACTTGGTCAGCCGAAGTTGACCGCGTGGTCCGATAGCTCAGTCGGTAGAGCAAATGGCTTTTAACCATTGGGTCGAAGGTTCGAGTCCTTCTCGGATCACCATTTTTATCAATAAGTTAAGGTGTCCACTACGGACACCTTTATTGTTTCTAACCATTTTACTAACCATTTGGGTAAGACGATTTTTTTCAAGTCCGGCTAGATCGAGGTTTTAGCCCTAGAAGCGCCTTTAACTCAAAATAAACTAGGCGGGACCCGTCACGTTGAAGAACTCGCATTTGGCCTCGAGTCACTCGATTCCGAGCGGTGTCATCGGTGACACCGATGGTGTCACACGCGTCTTTTTTTATCGCAATTACTGCTTTGAGAGGGCCAATCTGAGCTTCGATCTCTTCGTTAATGACTTCACGAAGCAAGCAGACTTTGCTTGCCGAGGCGAACAAGACATTCGGCATCCTCAGTAGCTCAGCGGCTACACGTCGTGAGATAACCGGTATGCAGGCTGAAGCAAAGGGTACTCAGGACGGCCGAATCTTTGATGCGGCAAAGGAAACAAATTTGCGAACTCAAGGGACACTTCAGAACTTCGGGATGATGAAATACGAGGCCATTCCGGGCGGCACATCCATCGCCGGAACAACAGTCCCGATAAGAAAAGGTGTCGAGTTATATGACTGGACAAACGATCAGCACGTTATGCAGG
>JBJXFZ010000098.1:0-22195 GCA_046154245.1 Pyrinomonadaceae bacterium | reverse complement strand
ATGTTACGGCGCAGACGAAACTTTCCAACGCGATTCTGCAGCGATCTTATGCCGGCGTGTGGCCATTCGATGTCGAATCCGACGGCGATCTCGATTTGGTTCTCGCTTCAAAGAGCGGCCCGGCCGTTGTTCTGCAAAATAATTCGGACGGCAGTTTCAGCGAGCTAAAACCATTCGGATCGTTGCAGCGAGTCGTAGACTTTGCGTGGTTCGATATTGACGAAGATGGTGACGGAGACGCGGTCTCGCTCGATGACGGAGGCACGCTTTCTTTTTATCGAAACGAACGCGGCGGCCTTTTTGAAATTCGCGTAGGCGAGGCGATTAGCGACGTGACGGCGATTGCGGTGAACGACATTTTCAACTCCGGGCGGTTAATGCTGATCGCCGCCAAACGAGACGGTTCTGTGTTCGCCATTGGCGATGTCGAAGGCGGGATCACTCCGGTTCGACCGCTAGTATTTTCTATTTCGTTATCGGGGACACGACTATTGACAGGTGATCTCGACAACAATGGAGCTACGGATGTTGTTTCAACACGAACCACCTCGCTGTCGGATGGTTCGGGTAGTTTTGGCGGCGTTGTGTTCGACGGTGATGCGTTCAATATTGTAGATATAAATTCCGACGGTAAGCTCGATCTTGTCGGGCTTGACTCGACAGGTCGGCCGGCGACGTTTACAAATTCGGGCACGAAAAATTATCATTGGCAGATTTTGCGTCCACGTGCACAAAAAGTCGAGGGCGACCAACGTGTGAATTCGTTTGGCATCGGCGGCGAGATCGAGATGCGCGCCGGTTTGCAGCCGCAGAAGCGCGTCGTCGCTTCACCGCAGGTCCATTTCGGTCTCGGCGAGCAAACTTCGGCCGATGTGATACGCGTCATTTGGGGAAACGGTTTTGTGCAGGCCGAGTTCGAGCTTGGGGCAGATCAAAAGATCGAAGCCGTGCAGCGTCTCAAGGGCTCGTGCCCGCACCTGTTCGCCTGGAATGGCGAGAAATTTGCCCACGTCAAAGATGCACCGCCGTGGTCGCCCGCCTTAGGTTTGAAGATAAATGCGCAGGATACGTACGGCATTTTGCAGACGGAAGAGTGGTTCAAGATTCCCGGGCGTGCTTTGAAGCCAAAAGACGGGTTCTATGAGCTGCGCATCACCGGCGAGTATTGGGAGAGTTTTTATCTCGACAATTACAAGCTCCTTGCGGTCGACCATCCGGAGGAGACGGAGGTTTTTACCGACGAAAGATTTTCGATTCCGCTTCCACCTCTGAAAGTTTTTACGACCGGAAACACAAAACCTTTTGCGAACGCCACCGATCATAACGGCAGAGACGTTTTGGAAACCGTTGCCGAGCTGGACGAGAAATACCTGGACGGCATCAAACGCGGACGGTTTCAGGGCGTAGCGCAGGATCATTTTGTAGAACTCGAATTGCCTGCCGATGCTCCGCCGGATAAAAGGCTCTGGGTTGTCGCCGATGGATGGATGCACCCGACAGATGCGTCCATCAATGTCCAGCGGGGGCAACAAACGGACGCGAGACCGCCGAGAAGTTTGAGCATCGAGGTCGAGGGTGAAGGCGGAAACTGGCGAACATTCAAGGAAAATCTCGGTTTCCCTGCCGGCAAAATGAAAACAGTTTTGCTTGATCTGTCGGGTGCTTTCGCGAAAGACGCCAAGAAAAGGCGGTTCAGAATTCGCACCGAACTAGAAGTTTTTTGGGATAAGTTGTCCTGGGCGGTCGATCTTGACGATGTCGACAATCGCACAAAAGAACTTGATCTCGCCGAAGCAAGTTTGCGTTATCGCGGTTTCTCCGTAATCGAAAAACGCGACGACTCTTCGCCCGAAGTTCCGCGATACGATCAGATCCTGACGACGAATCAACGTTGGCGAGATTTGGAAGGCTATTACACGCGTTTTGGCGATGTAAAGGAATTACTGCTGAACACGGACGACCGCATCGTTTTGATGAACGCGGGTGATGAACTCGTCTTGAAGTTCGCCGCCTTACCCGAAGTTGAAAAAGGAATGAAACGCGATTTTGTGATCATCGGCAACGGCTGGATCAAGGACGGCGATCTCAATTCGGTATTCTCGAAAACCCTTTTGCCATTGCCTACGCAACGATCGAATGATTATTCGCGTCGCCCAACGGTGTTGGAGGACGACCCAACGTATCAACGGAACAAGCAAGATTGGGTGAATTTTCACACGCGTTATGTTTCACCGACGCAGTTTAGCGATGCACTTAGATGGAAATAAAGAGAGTCGGATTGATAGTCTTTTTCTTGGCGTTGCTGTCTGCGCCATTTTTACTTAAGCGAGACTCGACGCCAAAGCCCGGCGAGGGCGACGCACAAGAGGTCATTGCTCGATACGGCGTCACGTTTACCGAGGTTTCGAAGCAGATCGGCGTCGATTTTCGGCATTCTTCGCCAAAGCTCGATGCAAAACTCGACAACATTATGCCGATCGTCGCCTCGATGGGAGCCGGCGTTTCGGTCGTGGATTTTGACCGCGACGGTTGGAACGATCTTTATTTTACGAATAGCGGCGACGGGAGTTTGAATTCTCTCTATCGCAACAATCGCGACGGATCGTTTACGGACGTTGCCTCGCAGATGAACGTGGCCGACATCAATCGACGTGGCCCAGGCGTTTCGATGGGAGCGGTTTGGGGCGACTATGATAATGACGGTTTCGAGGATCTGTTTGTTTACAAATGGGGCCGCCCGGAATTGTTTCACAATGACGCGGGACTCGGGTTTACTCGCGTTACCGACACGGCAAATCTTCCGACGTGGACCAACGCGAACACCGCTGTTTGGCTCGATTACGACCGTGATGGGCGGCTCGATCTTTTTATAGGCGGATACTTTCGCGAGGAACTCGATCTGTGGAATCTTAAGGACACGCGGATAATGCCTGAAAGTTTCGAGTATGCGAAAAACGGCGGACGCAAGTATCTCTATCGTAATCTCGGCGGCGGGAAGTTTGAAGAGGTTAGTAAGCAACTTGGTATCGATTCGACTCGCTGGTCGCTCGCCGCGGTTGCGGCTGATCTCAACGACGACGGCTTTTCCGATCTTTTTATTGCGAATGATTACGGCGTCTCCGAACTTTACGTGAACGATAACGGAAAGCGTTTCATAGACGCCGGCGATCCCACGGGCGTTGGTTTTGCACCAAAGAGCGGAATGAGCGCTAGTGTCGGCGATGTTTTTAATAGCGGTCGGCACGCGATCTACGTTTCGAATATCTCGGAAGAAGGCATTTTGCTACAAGGCAACAATCTTTGGGTGCAGTCGCCAAATTCGAGCGAGTTTAAGTTTCAGAATCAGGCGAATACCCTTGGCGTCGAGATGGGCGGGTGGAGTTGGGGAGCTCAATTTGGCGACCTCAACAACGACGGCAACGTCGATCTTTTTTTGACGAACGGATACGTTTCTGCGGATAAGGGCACGAATTACTGGTACGACTATTCAAAGATAACGGTTGGGAACGACGCGATCATCGGCGACGCGGCGAATTGGGCGCCGATCAACGGCCGCAGCCTCGGCGGTTACCAGACGAAAAAAGTCTGGCTAAATGACGGAGCCGGTCGTTTTAATGACGTTGCTCAAATAGTGGGCGTCGTAGAGACGCTCGACGGTCGCGCCGTTGCTCTAGCCGATCTGTGGAACCGCGGCGTCCTCGACGTAATTGTCGCCAATCAAAACTCGCACGCCCTCATTTACAGATCTACCGTTGAGGTTGCCAACCGATGGCTCGCCCTTGACCTTGAATGCACGACAAGCAACCGAAGCTGCGTCGGAGCGCGGGCGACCGTCTTTTGGCAAGGTAAGGAGCAGATGCAGGAAGTAGGCGGCGGCAGCGGCTTTGCAGCTCAAAATCAGCGACGCCTGCACTTTGGCCTTGGCAAAGATGCGGTCGTCGAAAAGATCGAAATTCGTTGGCCTTCTGGTAAAATACGAACCATCGAAAGGCCAGAGCTGAACACGCTTCACACCGTTAAGGAAAGCCTATGAGCGCAGAACTGATATTACCCAACGACGCAATCGCGGGCGAGGCACCGCCGCCGAAGAAGCTTTGGGGCATCGATGTTCGTTTTATCGCACCACTGCTGATAACCGCGATTCTGTTAGTTGGACAGCTCGGGTTTGGAATGCTCGAGAGTTATCCGCAGACGCTGCTCGCGATCGCAGTCTCGGTCGTGCTTGAGATCGTGCTTGGAAAGATCTTTACCGGGAAGATCCCACATCTTGCGAGTGCGTATATCTCGGGTATCAGCGTCGGTATTCTGATCCGTTCACCGTTCTTTTGGCCGTTCGCGTTGTGTGCGGCGATCTCCATCACATCAAAGTACGTTCTTCGCGTAAAAGATCGCCATATCTGGAATCCGTCAAATTTTGGCGTCAGCGCGATGCTGCTGCTTGCACCGTTCGCGGTTGCGAGTCTGAGCATACAATGGGGGAACAATTTGTTGCCGTTGGCGGTGATCTGGATTTTAGGTTCGATCATCATTTACCGCCTCGGACGGTTTCACATCACGCTCACCTATGTCGTCAGCTTTCTAGTTTTTGCCCTCGTGCGGAGTTTTGTCACCGATCACTCGTTTCTGGCTGAGGTTGCGCCGATCACCGGGCCGATGTATCAGTTGTTTATCTTCTTTATGATCACCGACCCAAAGACGACTGTGCGTTCCTCAAAAACGGCCCAGTGCGTTGTTGTGTTTTTTGTCGCGTTGGCTGAGATGATCCTGCGTCTATTTGAGGTCGTTCACGCGCCCTATTATGCGCTCTTCATAGTCGGACCGATCGCTAATCTGCTCGATATCTACTGGGTGTCGCCCAAGGCAAATAGGGCCGCCGCCTGAGAGTGGTGTTTCACGTTGCATTTGTGAAACGCCGATGTTACTATGGCGATCTAAATCGAAATTAAGGAGAACCACTATGAGTACAAGCACAGCAAATGCTCCCGGCAGATTGGCGACGGCATTTTTGGCCGAACTGGAGAATGAGGCAAAGACTGCTCGGGCGTGTCTCGAACGCGTGCCGGCAGATAAATTTGATTGGAAGCCGCACGAAAAATCGATGACGATGGGACGGCTGGCGTCACATGTCGCGGAGATGTTCGGCTGGACAAAAGAGACGTTAACCCAGGACGTTTTGGACTTTGCGGCCGGCGATTTCACTCCGTTTGAGCCGAAAACGAGCGAGGAACTGCTCAAGTTCTTCGACGATCACATCGCGACAGCGAAGGAGATCCTAAGTAAAACATCGGACGATACCTTCATGACGCCGTGGACGATGCGAAATGGCGAGCAAGTGTATTTCACGATGCCAAAGGTCGCGGTTATGCGCACCTTCGTCATGAACCACATTGTTCATCATCGTGGCCAGCTTTCCGTATATCTTCGGCTCAACGACATCCCTGTGCCGTCGATCTACGGCCCGTCGGCTGATGAAGGGCAGATGTAAACGAGTCAAAAGTAAAACTTAAAAGGCAAAAGTGGCGGGCCTAAGCGGCCGGCCATTTTTGTTTTCGTACGAGAGTGATGCGAAAATAGCCTTTCGACTGAATGACAGACGACGTGATCAATAGAATACTTGCCGGCGAAACGCGTGATGTCGCTCGTGCGATCACGCTTGTTGAGAATGGCGGCGAAGGCGCGGCGGAATTGATGAAGGCAGTGTTCCCACACACCGGAAATGCTGTGATCATTGGTATTACAGGCTCGCCCGGCGCCGGAAAATCTTCACTTGTCGATAAACTCGCCCTTCTTTACAAAAACAACGGGAAACGTGTCGGCATCGTCTGTGTCGATCCATCGAGTCCTTTCTCGGGCGGTGCGATCCTCGGCGATCGCATCCGGATGGCGACGCTCGGACTAGACAAAAATGTGTTCATCCGTTCGATGGCCACGCGAGGCCAGTTGGGCGGGTTGGCGCGGGCGACCGTCGATGCGGTCGCGATCCTCGACGCGGCGGGATTTGACAAGGTGATCGTCGAAACGGTCGGTGTCGGTCAGGACGAGGTTGAGATCGTAAAAACCGCAGACGTTTCGGTCGTCGTGCTTGTGCCCGGCATGGGCGACGACATTCAGGCGATAAAGGCGGGCATTATGGAGATCGGCGATGTTTTTGTCATCAACAAGGCGGACCGCGAGGGCGTTCTCCGCACGCAAAAAGAGCTGGAAGCATTGCTCTCACTGGCCCATCGTCCCGATATGTGGCACCCGCCGATAATAAAGACCATCGCCACAGAGAGCAAGGGCATTGACGACCTTGCAAGCGCGATAGCTAGTTATCGCGAATTCCAAACGGTCGATTCCGAGCAAAATGAACGCCGTCAGGCCATTGCCCGTTGGCGCCTGACCGAATTGCTTCGTGAGAGGCTACTATCCGACCTGCTCGGCAAGAATGGTGCCGGCGAGCGGCTTGACGAACTTGCCGCTCAAATCGCTGAGAAAAAGATGGACCCGTATACCGCGGTCGAGGAATTAGTCAAATAAGTCTATGAAAATCAATCACTTAGGCATTGCGACGAAGAGCATCGACGAGGCGCTGAAGTTCTGGTCCGACGCCTTGGGCCTCGAAAATGTTCATACCGAAATTGTTGAAGATCAGAAAGTTCGTGTTGCAATGCTGCCGATCGGCGAAAGCCGTGTCGAGCTGCTGGAACCGACCGCGGACGACTCGCCGATCAGTAAATTCCTCGAAAAACGCGGCGGTGGTATTCACCACATCGCGGTCGAGGTCGATGATATCGAGGCCGCGCTTGCTCGGCTAAAAGCCAATGGGATGCGGCTTATCGACGAAAGCCCGCGCATAGGAGCCGAGGGCTGTCTCGTAGCTTTTGTCCACCCAGCATCCACAAGCGGCGTCCTGCTCGAACTCGTGCAAACCCGCAAATAAAGGGGCATTCCACTAGTTGATTCGACCCCTCGTCTGTTATGATAGCCGTTTGACATTTTAGAGATATCTGTAAGAGAGGAATTTTAACTTGAGCAATTTAGGTAAAGGACTAATTTTAGTTGTCGCAATTTTGGCGATCGGACTCGGCCTCGTCGTTTGGAAAAACAAGGTCGGCGGGGCGTCGCACACATCGTTTAACAGCATCTCGAAAGAAGAGATCGAGACATTACTCGCTGATGTTCAAAAGACCAATCCGATGGCTCTGAAGCGGCTTGCCGAGGACCCTGAGAACAAAAAGAAGCAACTGCAGGGCTTAAAGGAAATGATGGCCTTCGCCAGCCAGGCAAAGAAAGAAGGTCTCGCGGACGAGGCGTCCAATAAGCAGGAACTCGAGAATATCCGAGCCGAGGTCTTGGCGGTGAATTATGATCGCGAGATCAATAAAGACAAAGGCCCGATGCCGCCCTTTGGTTTTGTGACGGAAGATCAGATCAAGGCTTTCTGGGAAGGTACCGCCCCCGAGTCGGCGCCGACATTTTGGGACAAGATCGGTCTTGGCGAAAAGAAAGAGACCCGAGCGCCTGAAGACGAGTTCACAGATTTTCTTAATGCAAAGATCGAAATTCTTAAGGCGACCAACCCCGAAATGAAGGATCGCGAGATCAGCGAAGAAGAAAAGACACAGGCCCGGGACATCTTTGCAAAAACACGCATCTATCGAGCCGAGTTCGAGCAAAAAGCAAAGTCAGGTGAATTGACGCCTGAGTTTGTAAAAAAAGCCAACCTACAGGTAAAACTGCAACAGGCGTCGTTTCTGACCAAGCTTTACACCGATAAAGCGGAGGAGAAAATGAAGGTCACCGACGAAGAGGTGCAGAAGTACATCGACGAGCATCCCGAACTCAGCCCCGCCGAAAAACGAACAAAGGCACAGCAAGCGCTCGATCGGGCAAAAGCCGGTGAGGATTTTGCGGCTCTGGCAGACGAGCTTTCTGAAGATCCGGGTAATAAGGGCGTGGACGGAAAAGGTAACGGCGGTCTTTACGCCGACGTACCAAAAGGCCGTATGGTGGCCCCGTTTGAGACGGCGGCATTAGCACTTGAGCAGGGGCAGGTCGCTCCGGAATTGGTCGAGACAGACTTCGGCTTTCACATCATCAAGTTGGAGCGCAAACTTGGCCCAACCCCAAAGAAACCAAAAAAAGAGGGTGAACCACCTGCACCCGAGGGCGACACATACGATGTTCGTCACATCCTGATCTCGAACATGGCAAAAGATCCGGACGATCCGACCTCACGCGAGATGCCGGTCAAGGAGTTTGTTCGCAGCAAACTCGAGAAGGAAAAGCAGGAGAAGCTGCTCGCAGAGATTGTCGCTTCTAATGGCGTAACGGTCGCCGAGGATTTTACGATCCCGACGGTAACCGACGAGGAGATCCAGCAAATGCAGCAAAAACAGCGGTCGCAGATGCAGCCCGGCATGCCGCCCGGCGGTGCCCCGCCGACCGGTGGACCGCCCGCGGACGACAAACCTGCTGCTGACGCGAAAAAGCCGGAAGGCAAGAAAAAGTAGGCGGTAATTCGTGAATAGTAGATGTGAGGGGCGATTGCACTTGGATCGTCCCTCGCATTGTTTGAGAGCTAATTTATGGAACAAGTAAAAATCGGAATCATCGGCGGCAGCGGGCTGTATCAAATGCCGGAGCTTGCGAATGTGCGAGAGCAAAAGGTTGAGACACCGTTTGGCGCTCCGTCGGACGCATTCATTGTTGGCGAGCTTGAAGGCGTGACGGTCGCATTTTTGCCGCGTCATGGCCGCGGGCATAAATTCACGCCAACCGAGGTGCCCTATCGAGCAAACATCTACGCGATGAAAATGCTCGGCGTCGAATATGTTTTGTCGGTGTCGGCGGTCGGCAGCTTGCAAGCGAAGTACGCACCGATGGATTTTGTGATTCCCGATCAGTTCTTTGACCGCACGCGCGCTCGTGCATCGGAATCGACGTTCTTTGGCGAAGGCATCGTCGCTCACATCACGTTTGCCCATCCTGTCTGCGACGAGCTTGGCGACATTCTCGAAGCGAGTTGCAAAGCCGTCGAAGGGCTAAATATCCATCGCGGCGGCACTTATCTCTGCATGGAGGGTCCGGCATTCTCGACAAAAGCCGAGAGTAACGTTTATCGCCAGTGGGGCATGGACATCATCGGCATGACCAATCTACAGGAAGCAAAGCTTGCCCGCGAAGCCGAGATCGCCTACGCAACGCTCGCCCTCGTTACGGATTACGACTGCTGGCATGAGGAGCACGATTCAGTCACCTTGGACATGGTCGTGAGCTATCTGACAAACAACGTCCGTAACGCCCAGCTCGTGCTAAAAGAGGCCGTGAAGAGGGTTAACGCCAAGGAAACACCTAATCAATTCGCCGGCGCCACCAAAAACGCGATCTTCACCCAGCCGGACCACTGGCCGGCCGAGACGGCGAAAAAGCTAGAGGCTATCATTGGTGAGTACGCGGCGAAGTAAGGGGCGGGAAACTAATTTGTGCCGCCTGACATCTTGTAATCAGTTATGAAACAGCTTTGTTTAGGAGTCCTGCTAGTCGTTATTGGAACGGTCGCGATGAACGCGAATGTCGCCGCGCAGCGCAATGTCACGCCTGCGGTCGAGCGCGATCCTGTGCTTGAGGCTGATGCAAAGCACAATCTGGATGTTGCGAAGCAGTACTTTTCGCCGCTCAAGAAGGCGTATAAGTCCGTCATAGACCGGTTCGAAGAAACCTACGCCGCGTATCCCGAATTCTCAAAGATCGACGAATTTATCTATCTCGCCGGCATGAGCAGCTACTATCTGTCGGAGGGCAGGGGTAAGCAGAAGGTCAATCTCAAGCTCGAAAAGGAAAAGAAGTTCGCGCCGGCCAAACTAAAAGAGGACGCGATCGCGTATCTCTCGATGGTTGTTGAAAAATATCCCGACAGCAAATACTTCGCTGACGCTAAAAAAGTTCTCGCCGTCTTGAAAACAGATAAGTAGTTATTTTTGACAGGATGTACAGGATAGACAAGATGTTTCTCCTTTGATCCTGCATATCCTGTCCATCCTGTTTGAAAAGAGCGTAATCAATGAACCTCAATCAGGTAACAATTTACACGGACAAAACACAAGAGACGGTCGAGTTTTTTGAAAAGCTAGGGCTCCGCCGGATCGTCGATTCCCTGCCGCGATACGCTCGGCTCGAGTGCCCGGACGGCGACGCGACGCTATCGGTCAACGAATTCGGGCCTCACACGCCGATAAACAATATCGTTCTTTACTTCGAATGCGACGACCTCGACAGCGAAGTCACGCGCCTAAATTCTCTCGGTCTCAAATTTGACGAGGATCCTACGATGCGCCCCTGGCTTTGGCGACAAGCCTATCTCCGTGACCCGAACGGCAATAAGATCTGCCTTTTTCACGCCGGGATAAATCGCAAAAATCCGCCCTGGCGTGTAGAATAGCAGTGTTCATGTGGTCAGTGGCCAGTTGTCAGACGGAAGTTCTTTCTGTCAACTGACCACTGTTCACTGTCCACTATTTTATGTCACTAACAGTTGTTGGCTCGGTTGCGTTCGATGCGTTGGAGACGCCGTTTGGCAAGCGAGATAGAATTTTAGGTGGTGCGGCGACGCACTTTGGTTTGTCGGCCAGCTTTTTCACTAAGGTGAATGCGGTTGGCGTGGTCGGCGGTGATTTTGGCGACGATGAATGGGCGGTTTTCAAGCGTCATCACATAAACACCGACGATATCGAGATCGTCGAGGGCGGCAAGACGTTCTTTTGGAGCGGCCGGTACGATTACGATATGAACACGGCACACACATTGGACACACAGCTCAATGTGTTCGAGACGTTCGACCCGAAACTGAGTGAAAACTCGAAGGGAGCAAAACTTTTGTTCCTCGCAAACATCTTGCCGAGCCTGCAAAAACAAGTTCGCGAGCAGTGTCCGAACGCCGAGTTCGTCGCGATGGACACGATGAACTTCTGGATCTCGTCGATGAAGGACGCCGTGATCGAGACGATAAAGGTCGTTGACTGTATCATCATCAACGACGCCGAAGCTCGGCAACTGACGGACGAGCCAAGCATTTACAAGGCCGCAAGAAAGATACTGGATTACGGCCTAAAAGCCGTAGTTATCAAACGGGGCGAATACGGAGCGACGCTGTTTACGCCAAACGGCTATTTTGTCGCACCGGCGTATCCGCTCGAGAGCGTTTTTGACCCGACCGGCGCGGGCGACACGTTTGCGGGCGGTTTTATGGGTTATCTCGCCGCACAAAAGGCGATAGACGACGACACGCTGCGGCGCGCGTGCATCTACGGCTCAGTAATGGCGTCGTTCAACGTCGAAAAGTTTGGCACGACACGCGTCGACGGACTCGATTACCCCGAGATAAACGAACGGTTCAAGGCGTTCAAAGCGATGACACACTTTGACGATATCCCGTTCGAGCGCGCAACGACGGCGTGAGATGCCTAAGCCCGCGCGTAAGCAAGGGCCGCAAGCGAGACATTGAATGTTCCGCCCTTGCTGACGCGCGGGCTTGAGCAAAAATGATGAACCGAAAAGCTGCAAATCCGCTCGTACGTTTTGAAAAGCGAAAGATCGACTATCCGTCGATTATCGCGTGGGGCCTGCTGTTTGTGGTTTTGATAGCGGGCATTATTGTGTCCGCGACCTCCGCGTACACGACCGCAGCCATAATTTTTCTCGGGGCGACCTTTCTACTCATCATTGCGGTATTGCTTGACGTGGCAAAAACGCGCCGCATGGAGGCCGTCGATGACCGCAGGTTCATACGCTGGGACGCGGCGATGCCCGAGATTCAGCGGCAGAACGTAAATGTCGAGGTGCTCGAACTCGCGCGTCTGCTCGGCGTTGGCGGCGATCAGTTGACCGATCTGTTATCGGCGTATATCGTCGCCGAGGATCTCGCGCTTCGCCAGATACAGCAGGAAGAAAATCTGCCGCTCATGCGGCACGTACAGATCGGCGGCTCGCATTTCGATGGCATTCTAGTCGATCAGGATCTCGTAACATGCATCGAAGCAACGTTTCTCGTTACGCCCGACATGCGGCAGGAAAAGATCGAGGCGATGCTCAAAAAAGTGACGCAGGCAAAAAAGAACCTTGCCGAACAAAAGAGCCGATTGCGTTTGCGCCTGATGATCGTGCTCGTGACACAGTTGACCGCGGAAGACGAAGAGCATCTTCGCGGCATGCTGGTGACGCGGCGGTTCACCGACACGCCGGTCGATATCGATATTCGGCTGCTCGATTTTGAGATGCTGCAGAGGGTTTATGTCAGTGAACAATAAGATGCTCGAAAATAAAGTCGGAATGATCTTTGGCGTCGCTAACAAGCGTTCGATCGCGTGGGCCTGCGCCCAGAGCTGTGCGGAGCACGGTGCCCGACTCGCATTCACGTTTCAAGGTGAGCGGCTAAAAGAGAATGTCGAGGAACTCGCAGGGACGCTGGACGAATCGCTGGTGGTGCCATGCGATGTGACAAATCAAGCCGAAGTTGAGGCCGCATTCGAGGCCGTAAAGAACAAGTACGGCAGGCTCGACTTTGTTGTGCATTCCATCGCGTTCGCCCCAAAAGAAGCTCTTGAGGGCGAGTTCGTCGCCACGACCCGCGACGCTTTTCGCACCGCGCTTGAGGTCAGTGCGTTCTCGCTTACCCAAATAGCACGCTCGGCGGCGCCGCTGATGAGAAACGGCGGCTCGATCGTGACTATGAGCTATTACGGCGCGGAAAAGGTAGTGATGAATTACAACGTCATGGGCGTCGCTAAAGCCGCTCTCGAGGCTTCGACGCGTTACCTCGCAGCCGATCTCGGCAAGAACAACATTCGTGTTAACGCGATCAGCGCCGGGCCGATCAACACGCTTTCCGCTCGCGGCGTAAAGAACATGGGTTCCCTCTTGACCTACGTCGGAGAAAAATCGCCGCTCAAGCGCAACGTCTCTGCGGCGGAAGTTGGGAACACCGCCCTGTTCCTCGTCAGTGATCTTGCCAGCGGCATCACCGGCGAGACTATCTACGTCGATTGCGGTTACAACATCATGGGAATCTGACGATGGCCAAATCAACCAAACCTAAAACTAGCGGTGCTAAGAAAAAAACCGCCGTCCCGAAAACCGTGGCCGAGGCAAAGCAGCGCCGTGACGAGCCGGGCTATTGGCATCTGACCGACGACGAAGTCCTGCTTCGCTCGCCTGAACCTGAAGATGATTTTAAGACGTCGGACTCGTGGCGCGTTCTGCGCATAACGGGTGAGTTTGTAAACGGTTTTGACTCGCTGGCGACCGTAACCCGCGGCGTATCGATCTTTGGCTCGGCGCGCACACACGAAGACGAGCCGATGTATGCCGCGGCGCGTGAAACCGCTCGTTTGTTGGGCGCGGCGGGCTTCGAGATCATAACCGGCGGCGGCCCGGGCATTATGGAGGCTGCAAATCGCGGTGCTCACGATGCGGGGGCGGTATCGGTCGGCTGTAACATTGAGCTGCCGTTTGAGCAGATGCCAAACCCCTATCTTTCAAAATCGCTGACGTTCAAATACTTCATGGTTCGTAAGACGATGTTCATCAAGTACTCGAACGCATACATCATCTTCCCCGGCGGCTTTGGCACGATGGACGAACTTTTCGAGGCTCTAACGCTGATCCAAACGCGCAAGATCCGCAATTTCCCTGTCGTTATGTTCGGTTCGCAATACTGGCGCGGCATGCTCCAGTGGCTGACGTCGGCGATGCTGAACGAGAGGATGATCGCCCCCGAGGACCTAAGTCTGATCCACCTCACCGACTCGCCCAAGGACGCGGTCGATTTTATTATCAAGACTTGCTACGCAGGAATAGATAACGGGAAAACCAACGGATAATTGGAAATCGGAACTCTCTGCTTAACTTTCCATTGCCCGTTCTCCACTATCCGTTAGAACATCAGTGAGCCATGCCCGATAGTGTGCTGAAACCCTCGCGGCATCGACGGCGACGATCTCAGGCACGTCGTAGCTGTGATTCGCAACGATGAACTCGTGAAGCTCGTCCCACTTCTCGGGGAGAGTTTTTATCAGCAGTAGATGTTCACCTTCCTTCTGCAGCTTGCCTTCCCAGACATAAACCGACGTCATCTGCGGCAAAATCTGCACGCACGCCGCGAGTCGAGCCTCAACGATCTTCTGAGCCAATAACTCGGCTTCCTCTGTACTCGGCGTGGTTGTAAAAACGATCAGCATGAAATTTCCGCCCAAAGATCAACACCGATAAGACAACGATAATGTTGGTCTGCCGAGCAAAAACCTGATCTTAATCTGTGTCCATCGGCCGTTATATGTCTTATTTCTTGTCCATCAAGTCGGCGTATTGTCCGGTCTCGACCCACTCGAGGATCTCGGCCACTCGCCAGATCGGGAACGGATGCGAGAGACCCGAGTTCATGACATCGGCCCAGAAGCGGTCAAGACGGCTCTCGTCGTATTGTTTTTTGAATTCGCGGCCCTGTTCGAGAAAGAGATCATAGTCGATCTTCGACGCAAAGGTGCCGCCCGCGAGTTTCATCATGGTGCGGCCGATGATGTGCGGGTCCTGCGTCACGAGCAGTGCGGATCGGTCGCAGCTGAGTTCGGCTCGTCGCGCCCACGCAAGCAGAGCACTGGCGATGCCCATAGAAATGATTAGTTTGATGATCTCAGAGCCCGGGATCAGCCGGGCGGCGGACACGTTTATTAAGGCCTCGATCAAGCGCGCGGCGGTCAGATAAAGTACGTGCTCGGCGTGAATGTGCCCAACCTCGTGCGCGATGACAGCGAGCGTCTCTTCGTCGTTCAATCTTTCGACAAGCGCCGAGTGCAGCACGATTATCGGCTTCTCAACACCGCCGGTGAACGCATTGACCAGCGGATTCTGCTGTACGAACATGTCCGGCATCCCAACGCCGAGGGTCGAGCACGCGATCTCAAGCTTTGCGTAAAGGTCCGGACATTGTTTCGGAGTGACCTTTACGGCGCTCGCCATAAACGCGACGCGAATCGCCGATTCGCCGGTCCATGCAAGCAACTTTTTCAGGGCGCTATCCACGCCGGGAATCGCCTTTAATGCAGCAAGGGCTTTTGCATCAGCCGGATGAATGTACTCGTCCTTATGCAACGAGACAAACTTTTTGTGCGGTTCGTTCGATAGCGGCAGCTTACAGCGGCCACAGTTAGCATCGTTGTTCTTGTAATCGCTTTTGACGGCATTCTTCTGACCGCAAAAGCGGCATTCAACAGAATGACGTTTGGTGACCGATGACGATGGCTCTTTAGCGTCCGGGGCGTCGGGTTTCTTTCTTGGCATAAGTAAAGTCTATGCACAAGCCCGCGCGTAAGCAAGGGCGGTAGAGAAACGTTGGATGTTCCGCCCTTGCTTACGCGCGGGCTTCTGCAACGGATAGCCGCACAACGGTCTCGACGTGGTGCGTTTGCGGGAACATGTCGAGCGCTGTGATCGTGTCGACCGAGTATCCGGCATCGACGAGAATGCGTAAATCGCGCGCTAATATCGAGGGTCCGCACGACACGTACGAGATCATCGCCGGCCTAAGCTCAGCTATTGCAGGAATTACGCTCTTTGCCGTCCCGGCCCGCGGCGGATCGAGAAGTAATAGATCTATGTCCGTTATTTCCCTGTCCCGTAAAAACTGCTCGACGCTTTGTGCGACCAAACTGACGTTCTTGGCACCGGCGTTCTCGAAATTCTGACTGGCCAAGATGGCCGATTCAGGATTATCCTCAACGGCGATAACTGATGAAAATCGCCGGGCCAAGGGCAACGCAAAGAGCCCTACGCCGCTGTAAAGATCAACGGCCATGGCTCCTTTCGCGTCGCCAAGCGCGGCTGCGATCAGCTCGGCGACCAAGAACTTATTCGCCTGAAAAAAAGCTTCGGCCGAAAACGCGTAAGTTTCGCCGGCAACAGTAAAGGATAGTTCCGCCGATGGCTCGTCGGATTCGCTCGAGTGAACCGACACGCGTCCTTCCTCGCCGCTGGCGGCTTCGACCGTGGGGTTATCGTCAAGAAGCTCATCCCAATTCGTGCTTTCGCGCAGATACTCGAGCGACGATTGAAGCCCTGGCGTCAGTATCGGGCAGTGCGCCACGTCGATAACGTTGTGCGATTCACGCGCGTAGAATCCGAACGTTCGCCGCTGTCTGTCGAGGTGCCAGCGTGCGCGAGAACGATAGCCGAACGGCTGAGAGCACGGTATCATCGCGATCTCGCCATCGAACTCGATCTTGCCGATCCGGCGAAGACAGTCGCGCAACATATCTTTCTTTGCGTCGAGCTGAGCACGATAATCCATGTGCTGCATGTCGCAGCCCCCGCATTTGCCATAAAGTTCGCATTTAGGCACGACGCGACGCGGGCCCGAACGAGTAACCGTAACGATGTCGGCAAAGGCCGTGCGCTTTTTTATCTCGCGAATCGCAACGCGCAATTCATCACCCGGCGCCGCAAGCGGCACGAGCACGGTGAGGTTCTCGGCAAAAGCGAGGCCGAGACCGCGCGGCACGATCTTCTCTACTCGGATATCGAGTACGTCGCCTTTTGTATAGTGTTTGGTCAATGCCTCTCTTATGTATCACAAAACGCAGGAAACTTTCGAGTCGCTAGAGATAAAACAAGCTAAGCCGCGGAATTCCGGCCTCTTCGCGCAAGCGTTTTAGCAGCATGAGATCGTAAGTATTTTTGTAGGCGTCCCTTTCCATCTCAGCCTTGTAGGCGCGAAGCTGGCCGGCGATCTCCCGTTCCAGCGTCTGGATATTTTCGCGGTCCCAACCTTCGAGCAACGCCCTATCGAGGGTCTTCTCAATGTCGCCGAGCGTTTTGTCAACAGTTTCAACATCGCCGGTCAACTCGTCTCGAAGCCCCTCGAGACGCTCGATCACCCGCGAGATGCCTTCGTTCAACTCCGGATAGGCCACCGCTCTTAGTTTTTCGATCGAGCCCGTGATGTGAGCGACAATATCATCTGCCGAAAACGCAGCCGTGCCATCGGCCGCATCTTCGTTAGATTTGCCAACTTGCGACTTTAGCCATTCGTTGTATTGAGATTCGATCTCTTCGCGGCAATAAAATAAGGTCTTGATCGAACGGGTACCAACGGGCTGGCGCTCATAGACGTCAAACACCGATTCAATCGAGCGAATAACGATGTGCAGCGGAATGCCGCGTTCCTTCCAACCGTCGATCAACGCCCAGTCGAGCGGACTTAGGAACAGGTGTTTGCCGCGTCGCCGGACAAATGTTTCTTCGATCTCTGTGAAGTAATTGTAGTAATTCACTCGCGCATTTAGTTACATGTCGATCGGCGGGCGCGCTCGTGACTAGCTGAAGATGTTGCGAACCTTGTCCATCAAAGATTCGTCAGCAAAGTCGGCGTCCTCGATCTCGGCAAGCTGTTCGAGCAAGTTGCGCTGTTCTTTCGTAAGCGACTTTGGCGTGACGAGCGTGACTGCGACAAACAGGTCGCCGTGGCCCCGACCGCCGAGGTTTGGCATCCCCTTACCTTTGATGGTGAAGACCGTTCCGGTCTGCGTTCCCGCGGGGATCTTTACATTCTCCTCACTGTCCAAAGTTTTGACCGTAATATCCGCTCCGAGGGCTGCTTGTGCGAAACTTATCGGAACCGCCGAATAAAGATCAGCTCCCTGCCGCTCGAACGAAGCATGTTCGGCAATATGCAGCACGATGTAAAGATCGCCCGACGGTCCGCCGCCGATGCCTGCCTCGCCTTCGCCGTTGACACGCAGGCGTGATCCCGTATCGACACCCGCCGGGATCTTGATCTCAATGGTTCTCTCTTTCTCGACGCGGCCGTTCCCACGACAGGTTCTGCACGGCGTGCGAACTATCTGGCCTTTTCCCTGACAGTTTGAGCACGTTCGCATCACGCTGAAAAAGCCCTGGCTGTATCGCGTTTGCCCGCTGCCGCTGCATGTCACGCAGGCCTCGGGGGTCGTGCCCTTTTCGGCGCCGCTGCCGTCGCACTCGCCGCACTTCTCGAGTCGCGGTATGCGTAGTTTCTCATCTTTGCCCGTTGCTGCGTCCTCGAGCGAAATTTCGAGATCGTAACGAAGATCCGAGCCACGCTGAACTGTCGTGCGGCGCTGGCCGCGCCCGCCAAACATATCGCCAAAGCCAAAGATGTCAAAGATATCTTCGATATTGGAAAAACCCGGATCGTAGCCGAATCCGCCCGCACCGGCCCCGACGCCCTGATGGCCGAATCGGTCGTATGCCGCCCGCTTCTGAGCGTCGGACAGAACAGCGTACGCCTCGGCCGCCTCCTTAAACTTTTCCTCAGCCGCCGCGTCGCCGGGATTCTTGTCCGGATGATACTGGATCGCCAGCGCACGATACGCGCGCTTTATCTCGACCTCGGTCGATGTACTCGTCACGCCCAGAACTTCGTAATAATCACGCTTGGTCATATGTTCCGAGTTCCGAGTTCCAAGTTCCAAGTTCCGAGAGCCTGTCATGACTCGGAACTCGAAACTTTGAACTCGAAACTATAATAAAGAGCGTCAGCCCAAACTAATGAACTGACGCTTCTATATTCTGCGATATACGGGCTATTTTCTCAAGCCTCGGCCATCGAGAGCATTGCCGCAGTGATGCGGTTGGCAGCACTCTCGACATGGCCAAGCTGCTGTTTGACTTCATGTAGATTGGTCGATGAGACCGCGTTTTCAGCTTCGTTTAGGATGCCGTTTATCGACTGCTGGTCTTCGAGTTCGAACGCACCGCCCATCTCGGTCATCGCTTTGCGGGCGTTGCGAATAAGCGTGTCGAGTTTGTTGCGCTCGGTGATCAGTTCTTTTTCGTCGCGGTCCTTTTCGATCGAAGTTTCGGCTTCGATGATGAGACGCTCGATCTCGTCCGGCGCCAAGCCCGACGAGGGCGTGATCTGCACCGCTTGTTCGAGGCCGGTCATCTTGTCCTTTGCCGACACATTGACGATGCCGTTCGCGTCGATCTCAAAACTGACATCGACCTGCGGCACGCCGCGCGGAGCAGGCGGAATGCCCACGAGTTCAAACTTTGCAAGGCTGCGGTTCGCGCTTGCGATCTCACGTTCGCCCTGGAGAATGTGAATTTCAACCGACTGTTGATTATCGACAACGGTCGTAAAGGTCATCGTATTCTTTAGCGGGATCGTCGAATTACGGTTGATGATCTTTACAAATAGACCGCCGCGGGTTTCGCAACCAAGACTGAGCGGCAGAACGTCGAGGAGCACAATGTCTTTGACGTCGCCGGTGAGCACTCCGCCCTGAATTGCGGCGCCCATCGCGACTACTTCGTCAGGGTTTATCTCGGCAGACGGCTCTTTGCCAAAAACCTCGGTGACCGTTCTGGTGATGATCGGCGAGCGAGTCTGTCCGCCGACGAGGATTACCTTGTCGATGTCTGCGGGCTGCAACTTTGCGTCCCACAGCGCTTTTTGGCACGGTTCGACCGATGATTCGGCCAGATCGCCGACCAGCTCTTCAAACTTGTCGCGAGTCAGGGTCACGTTGATGTGCTTTGGACCAGACGGATCAGCCGCGATAAACGGCAAACTGATATTCGTCTCGGTTACACTCGAGAGCTCGCATTTGGCGCGCTCGGCGGCCTCTTTAAGACGCTGCAAGGCCAGCCGATCGCCTTTGAGATCAATGCCGTTTTCGGTATTAAAGGTCTCTACAAGCCACTCAATGATGCGCTGGTCAAAGTCCTCGCCGCCGAGAAACGTGTTTCCCGACGTCGAGAGAACCTCGAATACGCCGTCGTTTATCTCAAGGATCGAAATATCGAATGTTCCGCCGCCGAGGTCATACACGGCGATCTTTTCACTCTTGTTCTTGCCAAAGCCATAGGCCAGCGCGGCGGCCGTCGGCTCGTTGATGATGCGTTCCACCTCGAGGCCGGCGATCTTACCGGCGTCACGGGTCGCCTGACGTTGCATGTCATCAAAATAGGCCGGCACCGTGATGATCGCCTCGTCGATCTTGTCGCCGAGAAACTCTTCCGCGGCGTGCTTCAATCTCTGCAGCACGATCGCCGAGATCTCCGGCGGGCTGTAAATACGGTCGAGAACACGGATATGGGCATCGCCATTCGGCGCTTTCACGATCTCGAACGGCACGGTCTCACGCATCTTTTCGACCTCAGGCGAATCGAATTTTCGCCCGATCAAACGCTTGACGGCATATAGCGTGTTAGCCGCGTTTGTTACGGCCTGACGCTTTGCGATCTGGCCGACGAGCCGTTCGTCCTTATCGGTAAAACCGACGACCGACGGCGTCGTTCGGCCGCCTTCTTTGTTCGAAATGATCTGTACGGTACCGCCTTCGAGTACTGCGACGCAGCAGTTCGTTGTGCCAAGGTCAATGCCAATTACTTTGCCCATAGTTTTAGTTTCCTTTAAGTTTTTGTCAGGTGAGGAAGGAGGTTATTCAGCTTCTTTTGAAGAAGCATCTGGGGACGCGGGAGTGCCGTTTGAGAGTTCAAATTCGTTGAGTCCGGCGAGCAACTCGATCTCGGCGACGGTGTCTTCCACCGGGATGGCTGCCACAGCGGGAGCCGATTCACTCGCCGGCTGCGATGAATTCGGTGATTGCGTGACTTTCACCATCGAATGACGGATCACTTTGTTGCCGATCCGGAAGCCGCGAAGCATCTCTTCAAAGACCGTGTTCGGCGCCATCGCGTCACTTTCAACGATCGCAACCGCCTCGTGAAATGCCGGGTCGAACGGCTCGCCGAGGGTCGAGATCGGCGAAACGCCCATTTCCGAGAGGACTTCGTTTACCTGTTGATTTACAAGTATGATGCCTTCGTAAAACTGCTGAAACTCAGGCGAGCGGGCCACGGTTGAGCTTTCCGCCGCGGCAAGAGCACGGTCGAGGTTGTCGAGCACGGGCAGCATCTGCGTGGCTAGATTGCCAAGCTGGTCGATGAATGAACCGCGTCGTTCGCGGTCGATGCGATACTTGAAATTCTGAAAATCCTTGAGTCTCCGGTCACTATTCTCCTGAGTTTCATCGCGTTCCATCCTCAGTTCCGTGATACGGGCGTTAAGCCTTGCGACTTCCTGCTCGAGTTCGTACACGCGCGTTTTCGAGCCCTGGGGAACACTTCTTTGCTCGATATTCTTAGCGGGCGACGCCTTGACAGCCGGCGCTTTGACAGGCGGGGCTGTGATCTCGTCGGCAACAAATGCCGGTACGTCGTCCACGTCGAAATCAGACTCCTCGATCTCGATGGAAAGATCGGCGGTGATATGGAGATCGCGCTCTTTGGCCTCGAGTTCTTTTATAAAATCGTCGACTGACTCGGCAGAATCGATGTCGAGTTCTTCGAGTTCACTCTCAGGTTTTGTGATCTGGTCTTCGGGGTTCATTATTCAAGCAAATGTGGGCCTCTGCTAGGATCTAGTTTTTTGCGACGTCTGACGACATCATCTTTTCGAGTGTGCGGGCGACATAGCTGACGATCGAGATCATCCGGGCATATTCGATCCGCGTAGGGCCAAGTACGCTGAGCGTCCCGACCGCTGAACTGTTGCCGATACGGTATGGGGCCGATATCAGTGTACAGTTTTGCAGCGTTGGCGTGCGGTTTTCAGTGCCGATGACGACCTGAACCTCGCCGTTTGCTGCGGCATCTCGCTCTATGCATTCTGTCAGGATCTGCATAAGGCGTGACTTTTCGCCGATCGTGTGCAAGAGGCCACGAAGGCGTTCGAGGTCGGCGAAGTCGCTTTTAGTGAGAATATTCGACGTGCCGTCCACGAAAACTTCGCCCAGCCCGTCCTCGTCCTCGATACTCTGAGAGCAGAGAATTACGGCTGTTTGAAGCAGGTTGTCAAACAAGGCCTTTTCCTCGTGCATAAGATTCAAAATCTCCGCACGAATCTCGGCCAGCGACTTTCCGACAAACTCCGCATTCAGATAATTCGCGGTGCGTTCCAGTTCCTCGCGTGCAAAACTCACGTTCAGCCGAATAATCTTGTTGTGAACGATATTCGGCGCCGAGACGAGCACGACGAGAATCCTGTTGTCAGAAAGATTGACAAACTCGATATGCTGCAGGCGATCACTCGCCAAACTCGGCGAGACAACGATGCCCACATTATTAGAAAGAGCAGAGAGCAGATGCGAGGTCCGCTCCATTAATCTGTCGGGTGTTT
>JBJXFZ010000089.1:0-6982 GCA_046154245.1 Pyrinomonadaceae bacterium | reverse complement strand
CGCCGGGACATGGAACGCGCCGCTCGTTGATGCTCTCGAAACTCAGGGCATTTTGAACGACGGTCGAAAGATCAGCTACGCGCTTGGCTTAGTGGTTGATAAATACAAGGGGCTAAGGGACGTTTCGCACGGCGGATCGACGGCCGGCTATCAGACTTTCCTTGCTCGGTATCCGGATCAAAGAGTTTCTGTTGCGGTGCTTTGTAATGGATCAAGTCCGAGTGCGGGCGGCCTCGCTGCGTCGATCACGGATGAGATCTTCGGGCCATTTCCCGAGCCGGCGAAGGTCGAAAGCGTTACGGTGCCGGAAGAGCAGCTAAAAAAATGGGCGGGTCTCTGGAAGAACGACGTCACCCGGAACATCAATGCGATCACGCTCGACAAAGGCGAACTGAAGATCGGCAACACAGCGCTAAGAGCGCAGTCTGACGGATCATTTATTCTCGGCGCCGCAAAGTTGAGTTTTAGGGACGGAGCGCCGCTGACAGCGACGATCGCAAATCCTGACGGTTCCGTAACCCGGATGACCCAGGTCACCGAGTGGAAACCAACGGCCGCCGAACTGGCGGAATTTGCCGGCGAATGGCGCAGCGAAGAGGCACAAGCCGCGTTTACCTTTGCGGTGGAAGGAGATAAGGCTTTCATCAGAAATCGTCCCGTGATCGATCTGCCGCTGACGCCGATCTACAAGGACCATTTCGCAGCGCAAGGCTACGTCGTTTGGGTAACACGCGACTCAAAAGGCAAGATAAAAGACCTGCACGTCGGAACCGGGCGAATGCGCGATATGCTCTTTGAGCGATTAAAGAAATAGTATTTGCCACAGAGAACACAGAGGTCACTGAGGAAACTCCTCTGTGTTCTCTGTGAACTCTGTGGCTACTTTCTTATGAAGACACTGATCAAGAACGGACGTGTTGTAACTGCGGTTGACGACTACACGGGCGATATTTTTATCGACGGCGAGACGGTGAAAACGATACGGGCGTCGCTTTACCGGGAATTATTAAAGGGATTTAATTTCGATTTCCAGAAATGAGGCCGGATTAATGTTATCGAGGGCCTTGGATATTGCAGGAGCGCTTTCGCGGCCAAGATGTTGAGGACAGAACCAATATCGAAATGTTTCTGCCTGTTAAGCTCTGTTGATATTTTAGGTTTTGATCGGTTGTGACGATAACTTCGAAGCCATCGGCTTCGGCGGCTGTGATGAGGTCTCCATTTTCGAGTGTTTGCCAACCGCGTTCGTAAGCAGTAATGATCGAATGTTCGGGCAGAAGTTTTCGAAGCGGAACGGGTGTTCCTTGATCGAACAGGATCTTCATGCCGCTTTTGTTAGTTCCTCGATCTCGTGATCCAGAACGGCGAGAACTTGTTCGCGTTTGACTCCGGGAAACCATTCGAGGAACTGGTCAATTGACACACCGTCTTTCAAGTTTTCAAACAGAGAGGAAATCGGGACTCGAGTGTCGCGAAACAACCATTCGCCACTTACTTTTGCGGGGTTTCGCTCAATGGCCATTTCGTAAGTCAAACTTGCCATGAGGATATAATAACTTAGATCGGTTGATATGAAAACACTGTGAAAAATGGCCGAGTCGTCACCGCCGTTGACGACTACAATGCTGACATCTTTATCTAGGGCGAGATTGTTGCGACGATCGGCAATGACCTCGACCTAGCAGCGGATGTCGTCATTGACCCGCGGGGCAAAAGAGCCTCGACGATAAACCAGCTCCTACCTTCCATACTCATCGCTATATTCCTCTGCATATTTTTCATAGCGTTTGATGAGCGCGATGTTCTTTTTCTCGATATCGGTCAGGTAGCCTTTAATGTCGACCGTGTTGGGGACATACCAGTCTTCGTTTTCAAATTGCTGGCGGAGATGCTTTTTGCTAAAGCAATAGCCGTGGCGGGCGAAGATCTCGTTGCGCATGAACTCGAGTTCGTTTTTTGTCAGGTTTTCGACGTCGCTTGTCTTCAGAAGCCGGTTAGAGGCCTCGGGCCAGTTGCCCACGTTGGTTTTGTATTCAAACTTTCTTCGCTCGAGCGTATAAGATTTTTCGCTCCGTTTGGCGTCGTTGGCTTTCCATGTGCCAACGACTTCGTTCGCATTGTTCATTACGATCGTAAATTTGAACACGCCATCGTCTTTATGATCGCCCGGCTCTTTTGCGCTAACAGTATATGAACCGTTTTCAACCGTAAAGGTTCCGTCAAACGGCCGGTCATTGCCGCCCACGATACTGCGGCCAGAGACCGAGTCGCCGCTGACGTTGGTTATCAGCAAAGTGATCTTGTTATCGCCAAACGGGCCGACAAATGAGCCGAGCATTTCCTGAGCCCTGGCCTCGGCACTGGCCGCCGCCGTAGAACTATTTGCCGCAGAGTTAGTGGTATCATCCTGTGTGTCAGCCGCTTTATCGACCTTCTTTTGAATATTGCATCCGAAAAGAAATGTGGCGGTAAGCAAGAGCAATATTAAGTTTTTCATATGGTTAGCGAACTATTATTACCCAGAATCAAAAGTTCTTTCAACCGTACCAATGTCTTAAGTCTGCTGCTGTTCTTGGCGCTGGCGTTCCTCACCGTTCAGATGGCGCGCATCACTGCGGCGTATATTCCATATAACACCGATGTCGGCTTTCTGCAGATCAAACAGGAATATATTGACATCGACCACTGGCGGATCGCTTTTTTTGTGCATGTATACACAAGTTTGTGGGTGCTGCTCGCGGGCTTTACGCAATTCTCAAAAACGCTCCGGTCAAGATATCCAAAAGCGCACCGCCTTGTCGGATATATCTACGCGGCGGACATTTTATTGATTACCGGCCCGGCCGGGTTTGTCATGGGCTTTTACGCCAATGGCGGAATAACGTCAAAGATCGCGTTCGTGATGCTCGCTTTTCTGTGGATATTCTGCACGGCGATGGCTGTCGTCAAGGCGCGCCGTGGCGATTACGATTCTCACCGCGCGTACATGATAAGAAGCTACGCCTTAACGCTCTCTGCGCTGACGCTGAGGGCGTGGAAATGGAGCATAAATAATTCGGTTGAACTGCCGCCGATGGACGTGTACCGCGTGGTTGCATGGCTGGGATGGGTGCCAAACCTGCTGTTTGCCGAATTTCTCATTTGGCGATACAAACAGCAGGCGATAAAGATAAGATCGGCAGCTCGGCCCGCCCGGCCCGCAAACGGGAGCCCGGTGCTTAGACCGGGCGACGAAACAGTCTAGTTGAACACATCCAACCTTGGGCGACGGGTGTTTGTAGTTTGGGCAATAACGGGTTAATTTTGTGCTAAGAATTTTTTTCACAGCGTACACGCAGGTCACTGAGAAATCGCTTTGTTTCCTCTGTGAACGATGTGAACTCTGTGGCTAACTCTTTATGAAAACACTAATCAAAAATGGCCGGGTCGTTACTGCGGTCGACGACTATAAAGCTGACATCTTTATCGACGGCGAGACGGTGACGACCATTGGGAAGTCGCTTGAAATGGAGGCGGATGTTGTCATCGACGCATCGGGCAAGCTGGTGATCCCGGGCGGGATCGATCCGCATACGCATATGGAGCTGCCGTTTGGCGGGACGTCGTCAAGCGACGATTTCTTTACGGGCACGCGCGCCGCCGCGTTTGGCGGAACGACGACGATCATTGATTTTGCTGTGCAGAACAAGGGCGAGTCGATGATCACCGGCGTCGATAACTGGCACGCGAAGGCCGAGGGCAAAACGTGCATCGACTACGGGTTTCACCTGATCACGACCGAGTTCGAGGACGCGCACACCGAGCAAATGTACACGCTGATGGATGAGGGTGTGACGTCGTTCAAGTTGTTTATGGCGTATCCGGGCGTGTTCCTTGCGGACGACGCGACAATCTTCCGGGCGATGTCGGCGGCCGGAGCACGTGGCGGGTTGATCTGCATGCACGCCGAGAACGGCATTGTCATAAACGAGATCATCAAACGCTTTCTCGCCGACGGACGAACTGCTCCGAAGTATCACGCGCTGACGCGCCCCACTATCGCGGAGGCCGAGGGCGTTCACCGCGCCATCGCCATCGCCGAGATGGCCGAGTCGCCGGTTTATATCGTCCATTTGAGCTGTACCGACGCGCTCAATCAGGTACGCCAAGCGCGCGACCGCGGCATTCCGGCGTTTGCCGAAACTTGTCCGCAGTATCTGTTTCACTCGATCGAAGATTACGGCGACGATTTCGAAGGCGCGAAGTACGTAATGACGCCGCCGCTGCGTGAAAGACATAACCACGCCGAGCTTTGGAAAGGCCTCAAGATGGACGACCTGCAAGTGATCTCAACCGACCATTGTCCGTTTTGCATGAAAGAACAGAAAGAACTCGGCGTAGATGATTTTTCAAAGATTCCAAACGGCGCGCCGGGCGTGGAAAACCGCATGTCGCTGATCTACAACGGCGGAGTTGGCGAGAACCGCATCTCACTCAACCGTTTTGTCGAGCTTACCTCGACCGCTGCGGCGAAGATGTTCGGTATGTTTCCAAAAAAGGGGACGATCGCCGTCGGCTCTGACGCCGACATCGTCATCTTTGACCCGGAAAAGGAGCACACGTTCGGTGTCGAACACGAACACATGAACGTCGATTACAGTTCTTACGAAGGCTGGAAAGTGAAAGGCAAGGTCGAGACCGTGCTATCACGCGGCCGCGTCGTAATCCAAAACGGCGAGCACACCGGTAAAAAGGGCGACGGCCAGTTCATCAAACGCGGCGAATGTGTAAAAATTTAGCTTATTAAGGAGTATCTTATGAAGCAATTAGTTCTCTCGAGCCTTTTTATTGGCTTGCTGTTATTTGTCGCCGGTGTCGAATCGACATTGGCTAAACCTGTTTCTAAAGAAGAGCGAAAAGCCGCGATCAAGTATCTCAAACACACGCAAAAGCTTTTCCGCGATGCAGTCAAAGGCCTGAGCGAAGAGCAGCTTAAGTTTAAGGCTGCACCTGACAAATGGTCGGTTTTTGAGGTGTCAGAGCATATAGCTTTGGCTGAGTCGTTCTTGTTCGACCTCATCTCGGGTCAGATAATGAAAGCTCCGGCGCACTCAAGCAAGATGTCGGAAGTCACGATGGAGAAGATCATGACGATGGTGCCCGATAGAACGAGTAAATTTCAGGCACCGGAACCGATCCGTCCCGACAAGTCGCCTTGGAAGTCAATGACCGACACGATGGCGGCGTTCAAACAAAGGCGCACAACCACGATCGAGTTCGTTAAAAAAGGCAACGATGACATGCGTGAGCGGTTTTTTATGAATCCAGCATTTGGAAAGGAACTCGACGCATACCTCTGGATCGCATTTTTGTCGGCCCACACTGAACGACATGTAAAGCAGATACTTGAAGTCAAGGCGAATCCGAGATTTCCTAAAAAGTAGTTTTCAAATTCTTCTAAGAAGTGACGTTAAGAGAAGGTTCGTTCGTTACCTTCACGTCACTTTTTTGTTTTCGTCAAACTCCGCGAGTGCGTAAGATGCGTAGTCTTTCGATCATCTCGGCAAACGTCCCGGAGTTAGCGGTGCGCCCGCATCCTCGAGCGTTTTATCAAAGCGCGGCAGATCGACCTCGACCAGAGTTTTCAATCTAGACAGAACGGGTGCGAATTCCGCGACCGACAGCTCGTAATTGTCGAGCTGAGTTTGTGTCGGTCTAACTGTCGAGAGCCTGATCGTGCCTGCGATGTTGTTTACACGCTGGTTTATCGACGGCGGTGGAATGTCTGTATTTGCGCGACCGCCGCGAAGAGCATTCAGCAGCGAGTCGATCTCGTTGTCAAAGGCCTCGGCCTGCTCGATCAGTTTTTTATTATCGACAGGAGCAGCCTGTGCTGCGCGCTTCTGAAGGCCGATGCGCGTTTTTGCGCTCGTTCCAACATCGATCGCACCTCCGACGGCGCGTTGCAGTGTAGAGACCTTTCTTTGGAATTCGGCCAGAACGGCAAGCTCGGTATCGGTGATTCGCTCCCGGCCTTCAACCGCGACGTTAAAGCTTTGCGAGCCGGGTAAGCTACTGACGACGCCGTTAACACTCATTGCCATCGTGACCGTGAACTTGCCGGGCATCACAAGCGGGCCTTGTGGGCCGGGCGTGAAGCCTTCGGGCAGAGTAATTCCGGCCGGAATTTGCGGCGGCGTGGCTGAGATCGCGGGCGGTGTGTGTCGCATGTCCCAGACGACACGCTGAAGACCCGCACCCGCCGGTGCACTCAAGCGGCGCACGATCTTGCCTTCCGAATCAGTGATCGTAAAGATCAATGCCGGCGGGTCTTCTTCAGCTTCTTGTCTCAATTCCTCGATTGACGGATATCGGAAAGGTTGTTTTTTGCGTTCCGCTTCGCGTTCGCTTTCCTGGCGTTTTTGGCGCAATGTTTTTAGCGATTCCTTCAAAAAGTATGTAAAGGTTGCTCCATACGGCGGATTCGCGGCGGTGTAAAATGACGCGCCTTGAAATTCTGTAAAGGGTGCGTTTGAGCGAACAAACATAAGCGCATCCTTTACCGGAAAGAGCATTGAAGCTTGATCGACGGTGGAGCGCGTGATCTGGCGCAAGGGCGCGTAATTGTCGAGGACATAAATGCCTCGACCAAAAGTAGCCAAAACAACGTCGTCCTCAGTTTTTTGAATGGCGATGTCACGCACCGAAATTGTTGGCAAGCCCGCACGCAACTGGATCCACTTGGCACCGCCGTCAACTGTAAAGAAAAACCCAAACTCGGTACCGACAAACAATAGATTTGGATTGACGTGGTCCTCGGCGATAGCGTAAACGGAACCACGTGCCGGCAGATTGCCCGTGATCGACGCCCATGTGCGGCCCGCGTCAACGCTCTTCACGGCATAAGGTTTAAAGTCGCCGTTCTGATGGTTGTTGATGAGCGCGTAAACGGTGTTCGTCTCGTGCTGCGACGCGAGAACGCGTTGGACGTAGCCGTTTTCGG
>JBJXFZ010000082.1:0-15153 GCA_046154245.1 Pyrinomonadaceae bacterium | reverse complement strand
CGGGTCTGAGTGGTTCGGGGATGAGTTCGGCGACCGATTCGCTCGAGGACCTCGGCTATTTTTGCGTCGATAATCTGCCGCTGATGATGCTCTCGCCTTTTGGTAGATTGCTGCTGCCGGGTGCCGGTGGCAAACCTGCGATAGAGAAGGCGGCGCTTGTCATCAATATTCGCGAACGTCAGTTCCTATCGGACTTTCCGACCGAGTTGCAGAAGCTCAAGAAACGCAATCTGACGCCGTTCGTCGTGTTCTTTGAGGCGTCCGACGAGACTCTCCAGCGGCGCTTTTCCGAGACGCGACGTCCGCATCCCGCTGATAACGGAAAAGGCCTGCTGGCGGCGATCCGCGCCGAGCGACGGGCGTTGAAAGATATCCGCAAGCAAGCCGATCTGATCATCGACACGTCGGATCACACGGTTCATACGCTGCGGCATTTGATCGTTCAAAAATTCAGCGGCTACGAGGACGGCGTTCCGCTAAAGGTCGAGGTCCTCAGTTTTGGGCATAAATACGGGACGCCGCGCGCTATTGATCTATTATTCGATGTGCGGCATCTGCCCAACCCGTATTTTCAAAAGGAGCTAAAGAATCTTACCGGCGAGGACAAGGAGATCATCGAGTATCTCAACAAACAAAGCGAGGTTGCCGAGACGATCAAGCATTTTATCGATCTGTTGTTGTACCTGCTGCCGCGTTATCAGCGCGAAGGCAAGTCATATTTAACGATCGGTATTGGATGTACCGGCGGCCGACACCGCTCGGTGATGGTCGCAAACAGCGTTCGAAGAGAATTGAAGGAAAAAGGTTTCGATGCGTCGGTCACACATCGGGACATGCAAAAATGAGGATTTAGCCACAGATGTCACAGATAAAACGGATAGAAAAGGACAGATGTCTTATGCGTTTGATCTGTGCGGTCGGCGGCCAACTATTAGGATGAGTAAAATAGGCGGAGTCTTAATTTCCCACGGACAAGTAGCGAACGAACTCGTTACGGCGGCAGAGGCAGTCGTCGGAAACGTCGATCATATCCGAGCCGTTTCTATCGGCTGGCACGACGACGTCGAGATGGCAAAAAACGAGATCGAGCGGGCGATAAGCGATGTTTCCAGCGGGGCCGGTGTGCTCGTGCTGACCGACATGTTCGGCGGGACGCCGACCAATATCGCGGCGATGTTCCTGAAGGCCGGGGAAGTCGATCTCATTACGGGTGTAAACCTCGCAATGGTGATAAAGCTTGCTTCGCCGGGCAGAGAAATGACGCTCGCCGAGCTTGCCGCCGAGGTCGAAGCGCAGGGAATAGAGTCGATCACGCGTGCGGGACATTTGCTCGAACCGCAAAAGATGAAAAAAGATGCGTGAAGCGACCCTGACGCTCACGAATGAGCTTGGTCTTCACGCGCGCGCCGCCGCCGAGCTTGTGAAGCTCGTCGGAAAGTTCGAATCGACGATCACGCTCTATCGCGAGCAGCCCGACGTCTCGGCGGACGCCCGATCGATGCTCGACATACTTTACCTTGCGGCGACGAAAGGCGTGAGTTTGAAGGTCGTAGTCGACGGTGATGATGAGGAAACGGCGATAGATGAGATCGCAAAACTGTTTGCGGACAAGTTCGGCGAGGAGTAGTGTCCGTAGCCCGCACGTTAGTAAGGGCTACTTATGCGCCCTCGGAGCCCTTACCCGACGAAGGGCTACGGACACGGCTAGATATTTTTTATGACAGTTAAGAAAGTTGGCATTTTGGGAGTTCCGCTTGGGTTTGGAGCCGGGCAGACGGGCAGCGAGCTTGGCGTGAACGCGATGCGCCTCACGCGTTTTCGCGGCAAGAGCCTCGCCGATCACATTCGCACCGGTTACGCAGTCACAGATCACGGCGACGCGGCCATCGTGCGGCCCGCGACCGGCGGCAACGGAGATAACCCTAAGCATCTCGCCGAAATGCTTGCCTCGAGCACAAATATCATCGAGTCGCTCAATAGTATTCTCGTGAACGACGAACTGCCGATCATCCTCGGCGGCGATCATGCGATCGCAATTCCGACGTTCTCGGCGATCGCGGCCTATCACAAACAAAAGGGTGACGGCGAGATCGGCCTGATATGGTTCGACGCGCACGCCGACATCAATACACCGGACACATCGCCATCGGGCAATATCCACGGTATGCCGCTCGCGGTATTGCTGGGACACGGCAACGCGGATCTCGTCAATTTATGCGGCTATGCGCCGAAGCTGAATCCAAAGTATCTCGCGCACATCGGCGCGCGTGACATCGACCCCGGTGAGCGCGCAAATATCGAGAGACTCGGTCTACGGGATCATTTCTTTACAATGAGTGACGTCGATAAACGCGGAATGGCGGCATGCGTTGAAGATGCCGTGAAGATCGCGTCCGCGGCGCCGGGCGGTTACGCCGTGACATTCGATGTCGATATGATCGACCCGAGGTTTGCTCCCGGCTCGGGCACTCTCGTGCGCGGCGGCACAACCTATCGCGAAGCTCACCTCGCCCTCGAGATCATCGCCGCCCACGGCGGCATGCGCTCATTCGAGATCGTCGAGGTCAATCCGCTCCTTGACCAATCTAACATCACCGTCGAACTCGCGTGCGAACTCATCCTCTCGGCGTTGGGTAAGACGATCCTCTGATACCGGCGCCGAACTTGAAGGTGTCAATAGCGCCGGTTTTCTTCCGGGTAAAGATGTTCGAGCGTGTCGGCGAGCTGGGCAAATTCCATTTCGCCGGCGAACGGCTTTAGCAGAGTTTCGTCGCCGGTCTCGAGCCATGCGCGCTGTTCGTCTATCGTGTTGAGGATCACGGGCATCGCTTTTTCGTGTATGGGCCGCATGAATTCGTTTGGCTCGGTCGTGAAACTCGTAAACGAATATCGGGTATTATCGCCGTCGAAATACCGGCTCCACAGCCCCGCAAGCGCATAGGGCTCGCGTCCCGCAACAAAGATCTCGACCGGCGGCAGGCCGCGTCCCTTTATCGGCCATTCGTAAAAGCTGTCAACGGGGAAAATACATCGCTGCCCCTTTCGCAAAAGGTCGGGCCAGAGCTTTCGCTGGTGCATGGTCTCGACCCGAGCGTTGAAGGTCGGGAACTTTGTTTCAAAGTGAGTTGCGCCGTCCCACTGGCACCACCAGCGTGCCTCAAGGGTTTTGACCGTTCCGTCGCCGCGCCGAGCGACTATCCACGCAGGTTCGGTCGGTCGCAGGTTTCGACGCGGAACAAAATCCTTTGGCTCAAGCCATCCGGCGATCTTCTCTTTATAGGCCTTGATCTCCGCTTGCGATGCACGTCCACACATAACTATCTGTTCCTAACGCAACCAGTTTACTTCATCCGATTTGATTGTTACGAACAGCATGGGCACGCTCAGAGTCACGAGCGCAAATACGTACACGGACACAAACGGGTATTTTCAAGTCGTCCTGTTCTATTGACTAATGGAAAAGTACCGGCGGGGTCTCCGCTTCGTCGGCTTTAAGCCCCATCTTTTTGCATCACCCGTCGCAAGATACTAAAATCCTTCCCGGAGTCAAGAGTATGAACAGAACGTATCGCACGGGCGCTGTCGGGGCGCTTATGGATGAGTACGAGCGGGCTGCGACTGAATTTCGCCGCGTGATCGAGGGTCTTACAGACGAGCAATACACGCGCGTCGTCGATGCTGGAACAACGGATGAGAACTGCAGGTCGGTGCAGACGATCATGTCGCATGTTGTCGCGGCTGGTTACGGCTACGCAAATTACATTCGCGACGTATTCTCGCTTGAGAAACACTCACCTTTGAAGCGGCCCTTTCCTCATCATGAATCGCTGAATGAGTTCGATTTGATGCTCGAATACACCGTCGCGACATTGGACGGCAAATGGGAGTTGCCCGAGGAAGAGATCATGGCTGTTTCAATGAAAGTCCATTGGGGCCTGACATACGATCTCGAACAACTCCTCGAGCACGCGATCGTCCATATTCTGCGCCACCGACGCCAGATCGATAAGTGGGGATTAGATGCGGAAGCCCGCACGTGAGTAACGAGCTCAACGCTCGAGGATAACTTATCCCGATGCACGGGATGCGCAGCTTCGGACACCTGCGCATCTGCAGACACTCGATGATATAATGTCAGCGTTGTTCAACTAGCTTCAATCACGAGGAAGGCGCATGAAAGTTTGTCCACGGTGTCAAAAAACATATTCGGATGACAACCTTAACTTCTGTCTCGAAGACGGTTCGGTCTTGACGCAGGCGGCGGGGCAAGCAATGCCCGACACGGTGCTTCTTAACCAAACGCGAACGACCGCGCAACCGCAACCGCCGCAAGCTCAGCCGGGAGTACAAGGCTCGTGGAACGTACCACCACAGCAACAGTATTCGATGCAGCCGCAGAAAAAGTCGTCGAAGACGTGGCTGTGGGTGCTGCTTATTCTTGGCGGAATTGTTTTGCTGTGCGGCGGTGGTTTTGGCCTGCTTGTTTACATCGGTTCGCAGATCGACAGCAACTCAAACTTTGCGAATTCGGTTTCGAATAGGAGTAACTCGAACAAAGGCGCGTTAACCGCTAACGATACGACGACGAGCACGTCGGATCGCACCGACGCGGAAGTTGTCGATCTTTCGAGCATGGCTGACGATGAATTCTCCTCGTACGGGACGACAGAGTTTACCAATAACGAATTAGTTGTTGCTTCGCGGAGCAAAGGCTACTATTTCGTTTTAGTGGCGCCGGAAAATTATCAGACGGATGATGTAGACACTCGACTCACACTCCGCAATATCGACAACGCAGCATCGAGTTTGGGTTACGGCTTGATCTTTCACAGCAATCCGCAACCGCTCCAACAAGATTATGCTTTTCTCATCGACACGAAGCGAAAACGTTACCGCGTGGTGCATCATGTTCCACGAGACGAAAAGACTGTTGTAAAATGGACGAACTCCGCGGCGATAAAAGAGGGCTCAGTGGACAACACGATCGAGGTTCGCGATAGAGCAGATAACATGGAACTTTATATAAACGGCACGATGGTTACTTCGATCAAGAATGTTTACGGTTATGCCGGTGGCGTCCCCGGTTTGTATTCTGGGGATGGCGTTAAGATTGCCTTCAAGAATTTAGAGATCAGAAAATGAAACAATGCCCCCGCTGCAACAAGACGTATACCGATGAAGCTCTGAACTTCTGTCTCGAGGATGGCGAAATGCTGACCATTCTGCCGGCGGAACCGAGGTTTGCCGACGACCCGCCGACGATGATCCTCGATCAGGCGCGGGTCACAAACCCCGTAAACTGGCCGCAGGCTTCTCAGACACCCGCACAGCCGCCGATGCAGTGGCAGCAGCCGGCCGCTCAGCCGCAGATGTTTGGCACGGCGTACCCGGCAATGCGTTCGCCCGATCAAACGCTGGCTATAGTTTCGCTGTGCCTCGGCATCGGAAGCCTAACGATCGGCTGGTGTTGTTACATAGGCGTGCTGCTCGGCCCGGCGGCCGTGATCACCGGTTTTATCGCCATGCAAAAGAACAAAAAAGATCCGCAAACCTACGGCGGACGCGGCCTCGCGATCGGCGGCATTGTCACCGGAGCGATCTACTTCGCGCTTCTCATTTTGTTCTTGATCATCTACGGAGCTCTCTCTCTTTTCTAGTCTTGCGGGAGGATAAAATAATCTTCACAATAATACTCGATGCGAGTTAGCCTTAATGTTGTAGCGGGCCCGCAAACAGGGCGGTCGTTTGTCTTTGATCAGCACGATACTTTTATGATCGGCCGAAGCGAGGACGCGCATTTTTGTCTTCCGCAGGATCGTTTTTTCTCACGTCATCATTGCATCCTCGAGATCGCCCCGCCCCAGGCCTTCATCCGTGATTTGAGCTCGACAAACGGCACGTTCGTAAACGGAATGCGGGTTGAGACCGCTTATCTCAAGAGTGGCGACCGCATACAGGGCGGCGAGACCATTCTCGAGGTAGATGTCACGTCCGGTCTCGACGAACACAACGATCCCTCGGTCTTTCAAGACTCTATCCCATCGGTTGTTAGCATCTCGTGTTTGAATTGTAACGCTCCGGCCGTCACCGAGGCCTCGCGTCCCGATTCGCGAATGACGTATCTCTGCGACGATTGCCGCGAAAAGTTAAAAGCCAACCCGCAGCCGATACCGAACTATCAGATGATCCGCGTGATCGGGCAGGGCGGCATGGGTAGCGTGATGTTAGGACGCTGTGAAAAAGACGGCCGAGCTGTCGCTATTAAAACTCTGCTGCCCGAGGTTGCAGTAAGCGAACAATCGGTAAAGCGGTTCATGCGCGAGATCGAGGTCGCCTCATCGCTGCAGCATCCGCATATCGTGAGCTATATCGAACACGGCACGCATAACGGCATCATCTATCTCGTCACCGAATTCGTTACCGGCATGGACGCTTCGAGATTGTCGAAATTTAATGGCGGGCGGCTGAATTACAAACAGGTTGTCAGCATTATGGAGCAGACACTGGCGGCTCTCGATTTTGCTCATACTAAGGGTTTTGTGCACCGCGATATCAAGGAGCAGAACATTCTCGTCACCGGCGACTTCCCGCACTCGATAGCAAAATTGACCGATTTTGGACTCTCGAAAAGTTTTAAGCAAACCGGGATGAGCGGCGTTACGATGGTCGGTGACGTCGCCGGAACTATCGCCTACATGCCGCCTGAGCAGGTGCGCGACTTTAAGGAAGTGCGACCGCCGTCAGACATTTATGCAGCCGGAATGACCGCGTACAGTTTGCTCACCGGGAAACACGCGCTCGACATCAGCCCGAAAGCGGGCATTTCGGAAACCGTGAAAGCTATCTTCGAAAAACCCATCATTCCCGTACTTAGCCGTGTAAACGACGTGCCTCACAACGTCGCACTTGTCATCGAAACCGCGCTGGCAAAGAACACCGAGGACCGATGGCGTACCGCTGCTGCCATGCGCGAGGCCCTGCTAAACGCGTCGGGGAATTAAGAAAATCTAGCCACGGAGAACACAGAGATCACTGAGAAATGGAAAACGATATTCTGACTCAGAAATAATCCCTTCTTGGCGGTCTTTGGGGCTTTGCGTGAAACCGGCTTCTGTGCCCTCTGTGGCTAAATTCTTAGATTGTCTTCGTTACTTTTTCGAGCGAACGCGGCGCGTCCGGATCGAGGCCTTTTGCCTCTGACAAAAGAGCGGCGAAAAGCTGGGCCGGGATAATAAAAGGTATGGGTGAAAGGAACTCGCTGATCTCTGGCGACAGCATAATAGAGTTTGGAGCGAGTTCTCCAATTTTCTTGTCGTTCGTGATCGATAGACAGTCTGCACCGAGTTCGTGTAGGCGCTTCAGCAACTCGATGCTGCTCTTTTGAGTGACGCCGACCGGAGCAAACATAACGACAGGGAAGCGGCGCTCGACGATCGCAAGCGGTCCGTGAAAAAAGTCGGCGGACGAGAAGCGTTCAGCGACGACATAACAGGTTTCCATGAGCTTTAATGCAAGCTCATACGAGTTACCATAATTCATGCCGCGCCCCACGACGACACAGTTCTCCATAAACACGTATCGGTCGACGAGTTCGGCGACTTTGTCCTTTGATCGAAGGGCGTCTTGAGCAAGTGCCGGTATCTGATCGACGTTAGAAATTTTGCCGCCGAGCGCCGCCGCTAGCAAATAAAAATGCAGCATCTGCCCCGTGTACGTTTTCGTCGCGGCGACCGACTTTTCGCGTCCGGCGTGTATCAGCAGCGTCTCGTCAACGATCTTTGTGATCGCGCTGCCGTCAGTATTCGTAATGCCGAGCGTAAACGCGCCCGCGTTTTTCGCGCTCTCGAGCACAAGATTCACATCGACGCCCTCGCCCGATTGCGAAACGCCGACGACGAGCGCGCGTTTCAAATCCAGTTTCGCATTGTACAAGGTGTAAACGGACGGGGCGGCAAGCGAGACCGGAATGCCGGTCGTGACCTCGAGCAGATATCGTCCGAAAAGCGCCGCGTTGTCCGAACTCCCACGCGCCGCGAGCACGATAAGGTCGATGTCCTTACTTTTAAGCACACCTGCGAGCCGCGCGTATTTCGTGCGCTCCGCAACAAGCGTGCGTTCGAGTACGACGGGCTGTTCCACGATCTCTTCAAGCATCAGCGACATACTTTGCGAATATAACATCAGCAACAGCTAGCGGCGAATTGACACAATAGTTTGCCTGCTTCATGAAGCTTTGCCTCTCTATGTGCGGAAGGGCTGCGCCTTTCCGGGAGCGTTCATTCAATACTCGCGGCTGCGCTGCCGATCGCTTCTCTTACGGCGGCGCAAAAATGTTAGTTCTCTCGTGAGGAGTGCAAAGTTATCGTGCGTAGGAAGTTTTTATGACGCGAGGAAATGTTTTGAACGCGTGAGGAATCACTTTATCGCGTGAGAGGGAGTGTGTTTGTCGGACGGCGAAATCTCTTCAAACACTGATTTTTACTATATTCTGTGTAAAATCGGCCCTTTCGCTGAAAATTGCTGCTTTACATTAGACAGCATTTGATATATAAGTTGGCTGAAAACTGAGACAAATCATTTTTCTGTATTTTTCCAAGGGAGGCTAAACCCAAATGGCTACCAGCATACAGAATGCATCAGACGCTGAGTCGATCGACACGGCGACTGCGATCGGGAGATTGCGTCTTCATGCGCCTCTGGCGCATGTCCGACGGCTCAACCGGCGCCTGGGGCGAAACCATCAGCGCCACGATCACGGGGTGGACATCTGGCGTGAAGGTCCTCGCCTGAGTGACGTTCTGGTCAGTAGGAGGGCGGCGGTGTGGGAGACGCTGCCCTCCGCTTCGCGAACTAAATGTTAACGGTGACTTTGTGGAATCACCACAAACGCTACCGGCGCGGCCGCCTCTAAGGCTGGAAAGCAAAATATTAAGTGTTCTCTAGGACACAAAGGAGGATTTTTCATGATGAAGAAGATGATTACAAAACTAGTTTCGTGGGTCATTTTATCCGCGAGTGTACTGCAGGCAACATTGACACAGGCCGCGCCGACTGAGTACGCAAATGCAGTTATGGCAGATGGGCCGATCGGCTACTGGCGTTTGGGGGAAGCCCCGGGAAGCGGAAGCGCGTCCGACTCATCGGGGAACGGAAACAACGGAAGGTATTCCAGCGGTGGAGTCACGCTCGGGCAGCCCGGCTTCAATGGAGGCGACACGGCGGCGCTGTTCGCCGGCAAGGTGGAACCCACGCCTGGACAAGTGATGGATGGAATCTTTGTTCCCAACAGCGATTCCCTCAATCCTCGTTCGGGAACGATCACAATGGAAGCCAAGGTCAGATGGGACGGGCCTGGCCCGGGCATTCAACAACGCATTATCGAGAAATCGAGTTTTGCCCAACTAGCGGAATACTCCCTGAGCATATTACCCGATGGACATGTGCGAGTGGAGATTCGCACGAGCACGGTACCAACCAGCGTTAACGTCGACAGCATGGACGTGGTTACGCAGGGCGTGGAAGCCCATATCGTGGCAACCTACGATGGCAAATTCATTCGGATCTATCTCAACGGCAATCCGGATAGTGAGCATAAAGCGCCGGGCTCTCTCCTTACTCAAAATCGCGAGCCGAGTCCACTTGGCATTGGGAACCAGCACGACTTTTTCCCTGACCGGGATCGGCCGTTCAATGGACTGATCGACGAAGTGGCCCTATTCGACAAGGTGCTCTCGGCCGACCGGATCCGTGCCCACTACCAATCGCAATTCGCAGCACCGGTGATATTCCAGTACGCCGTGAAGTTCGTCTGCGGCAGATCGGACGGCCGCGTAGTGGCTCCGGGCACCTATTTTACGGCGATCAATGTGCATAATCCGAATGAAAAAACCGTCGGGTTCAAAAAGAAATTCGCAATTGCGCTGCCGAGTGAAAAGCCGGGACCGATCTCGAAGTTCTCCGATTCCAAACTAGGACCCGACGAGGCATTCGAGATCGATTGTCCTGATATTTTCCAGAGAACAGGCTCGCGGGATAGATTCCTTAAGGGCTTCGTGGTGATCGAAAGCCCGCAGGAGCTGGATGTAGTAGCCGTCTATACCGCGGCAGGCGCGTCGCGCCAGGTGGAAACGATGGATATCGAACTCGTGAAACCGCGCCGTATGACGGCAGGTCAAGGGGGGCAGCCAGACCTGATACCGGTTCCCCACCCGCAATTCGGCTTCTGTAAAAGACAGAACATGAAACTAACAGTTACGGTCAAAAATCAGGGCACTGCCAATGCCGGCCCCTCGACCACGCGTGTAGATTTTCCGGGCTTCGGCGTCGTTTCTCAACCAACCCCGGCTCTTCTCGCAGGCGCATCGATCGATTTGCAGTTCGACATTCCCCCAGGCTGTTTCAACCCCGATTGTAATTTCAGGATTACCGTTGACTCCAACAGCCAGGTCACCGAATCCAATGAAGGAAACAACACCGGAAGCGGCACGTGTCTTGGCTAACGATGCACTGGACTTACAACCTCGACAACACAAAAAAAGGAGACATTATGGCAAGCAAAAGCAAACAAACTAACGCAAAGACGACACCGGCAAAATGGCGCATTACATGCTTCGCTGGCGCATGCGCGACGGCACAACCGGCGCCTGGGGCGAAACCATCAGCGCCACGATCACGGGTTGATTTGATCGGAAGGGGTCGAAATTCGAGATAATAATGAAATACCGTTATTATCCTGAGCGATTCTGGATAGTCATAAGTTGGGCGGCAGAATGGAGGAGCTAATGATCCGGAAGGAAGATGTAGAACGTTTAATTTCGGCGAACGCACGTGTCCAAGAAATCCTTGCTCAAAAACCTAAGGGTATTTTCGGCATGTTAAGGACTTCGCCTCGTAAAGCCGCACGCGTTTTGTGTGATGAGCTAGCTTGGATGGTTCACGACAACGCAGCCTATTGGGAGACGCTACAAGAAGCAGGAGAGCGCCTTCGAGTGTATCGCGAACAAGCTCCGGAGCTTCTTAACCAAATCGGGAATCTCGTAGAGAAGGAGCAAGCGGTGTTTCGTCGCCTCGGAATCAACGACGCACAGAGCGAAGCGGTAATCTCACAAGTGTATTCCGCGCTCCGTATTACGAAAGAATACGATGAGCCATCGCGCGACGCGCTAGCGAATCTTAAGGACCGACTTGCTCACGCGCAGGAATTAATTTGTAAAGCCGCCCGAGGCCGCCTTAGTCGAGTGTATGACAAGGTAATTGGACGAAAGGGGGCCCAGGTTCTCGCTGGCGGTGCCGTGGCTGGTGCTAATGTCGCCATCCTAATTGTCGATCAGGGGGTGGTCTCGTGGGTCTCGTTGGTTGCAGGCTTTGACATTATGCGTGGTGATGTTAAATCTTTAATCAAGACTCTCTGCGGCGAATAAGGGGAGCACTGCACAACAGGATCGTTGGACGCGAGCGGCGGGGCTTGTTTCGTAACTTGCTTGGTGCGGCCGAGGGTGCTTGGATTCGCGGCGCCCCGTTAACTCAACTGTTGGACAGGGGAATAAATACGATGAATGATGAAAATCCGATTATGTGTCCAAGTGCCCGATGCTGCGGTGTGGGAGACGCAGCCCTCGCATTCGGGCGAAACCCTCTGTGCCAGGATCACGGGTTAAATCGGAGAAGCGACTGAATCGGAGGTACAACTGCGCTGCAAGTATGTGAATATGCGAAACCCATCCGGTGTGCTCTGCTTATCCTCTGGCTCACACTGCACGGGGTGGCAGTGGCTTTTTTCTTGGTAGACCTGAGGTGCCGGAATGCCTTTCCGTTCGCGTTGATCCTTTTGACTTCAGTTTATGTTTGGATTGTCCACCGTTTGGATGAAAGATGGGGCCTCGGTGGTATTGGTTGCTACATCAAACAGCAGCGCGAAAAGCAGTCGAAGTCTCCAACAAGTGGCCGAGCTCACCGGACAGCGCTGGCGAAAGAGACCGTGACAATTACCACAGGATTCGCTGCCATCCTCTTTTTCAGTACGGTTCGCTTTCATAATGACCTGCAAACGGTTAACCACGAAACTTACACAACGCTCGTCACTGTTGCTTTGTTGTTCAGTATCGTTTGTGTGCTGAACCTGATACAACTACTTGTCTTGCGTCTGCTCGATTACCGTTGGTTCCCACGGGATCTGCAGCAGAAACTCAACCGCAAGCTGCGGCTTCTTAACATTTGGTCGTGGCACAGTTTGGTCACGGCATTCGTTTTAGTCCTGCTTCTCCTTCAGTCGCCGCTGCCAGCACTGTCCGTTAACGCACTATACAGCTGTTGCGTGTTCTGGTACTACTTCAACATAGTTTCAGATGACGCCGTCGTAGAGCAGACTAACAACGGGTAGCGGGAGGCTGGCGACGAAACGTAGCGCCGCCGCTGATCTCGGTGTTCGACTTCAACAAACGCCATCACGCGCGACCCACAAAGCCTTACCATTATACTTTCGCCAAATGTTCGATCGAAGTACTTTCTTCGCTAAATTCTCTGATCCGATTGCGAAACTAGGGAAGGATCATCATGACGGCTTCGCCTTTTAGGGTGACTTCGCCCGTCTGGTTTGTGCAGATGGTTTCGAGGACGACGATGCCTTTGTCTTCGCGGATTCGCGCGACGGTTGCGGTCGTGGTAATGGTGTCGCCGATAAATACCGGTGCAATAAACTTCATCGTCTGCGAGAGATAGACGATCTTACGTTCCTGAAATTCGTAACCGAGGACGGCCGAGATAAACGCACCGCTTAGCATTCCGTGAGCGATGCGGCGGCCGAAACGCGTTTTTGAGGCAAACTCTTCATCGAGGTGAATCGGATTGTGATCGCCAGAGAGTTCGGCAAACGCGCGTATTAACTCATCTGTGATCTCACGCGTGTTTGAAAATTTGTCACCGATTTTTATGTCCATAAAAAGTAATCAGGCGTGTGTCGGGGGCTCATTTTTATTTGCGTGCATCTCATGCAGCACGGAGTTGATCAGGCCGCCGATCATCAACGCCGTCGCGGTCAGATAAAGCCATAACATCATTATTATGACGGCTCCGAGTGAGCCGTAGGCTTTGTTGTAACTGTTAAAGTAGGTTAAGTAAAGCCGGAAGCCGCCGGTCAAGATCAGCCACAGAACGATAGCTACGATCGAACCCGGCGTCACCCACATCCAACGAAGTTTCTCAAAATTTGGCAGCAGATTGTAAATAATCTCGCACGCAAAAAGCATCACCAGCAAAGCCGAGACCCACTGGACGGTTACGAGAACCAAGGGCGACGTGATCTGCAAACCGATGTTTGCAAGCAAAAGCTGGAACATCTGCCATCCGTAGAAAACGATTGCCAGCACCAAGGCGGCGAGCAGGGAAATCACAAAGGTCAGGACAAGCGACTCAACCTTTGTTCGTAGCCACAAACGCGTCTCTTTCAGTTTATAGATCGCATTTAGGGCGCTGCGCAACGTGTCAATGCCCGCCGACGCCGACCAGAGCGTGATGACGAGACCCAGCGTCGCCTTGCCGCCCGTGCTGTTTTGAACGATCTCGTCAATAGTTTTTCTAACAAGATCGAAAACTGTCGAGGGTAGAATCTGTCTTAGATAAGAGAATAGTTCTCCGCGCAGGCCTTCAGACGATTCGATAACAAGTCCAAACAGACTGACAAGAAAATAAAGTAAGGGAAAGACCGCAAACGAAAAATAGAACGCAACCTGTGCAGCCCGGTCGAAGATCTCGGCCTCGAAAGCGCGTTCGTAAAGCCGGATGAAAAAACGATGCCAATCAAAATCGAACAGTAATCTCATACCGGAAAACCGAGTCTAGCCGCGCGATCTCTCGAGCAACGTCATGGTCAATACGCTTAACATCACGAGCGTTTCATCTTCCGCAGTGAGCGTTCCTGTCGGCGCCAACTGGAATCTACCCTCGAAAAACGCGGGCTGTTTGCCCAGGCGAGCGATCTGCGTTCCATCCACGCGCGAAACGATATACGCGGGGTTAAACAAATATCCGGTAAAAAAGCCGATGACCGGAAGCTCGCCAATTAGAGCGTTTGCAACTTTGATCCACGCATTCTCTTCATGGATCGCCATAACCTGGTTTCCGTCCGTATCGAAGATCTCGTAATTCGCCCGGAATATAGAGCGCATTCCTCGGCGGCGGATCGATCCGACCGGCTGTCCGTTAGCCGACGTGAACCGATAGTTCGCCGAAAAGTCCAATATGCGGTCGGCCTTGATGTTAAAAAGATGCTGTGTCTGGCCTTCGTCGGCAAAGACGTTTATGTCCTCCTTCAATTTGAGCAACTTCTGTTTGACATAGCCGATGAGTTGGCCGTTTGCATCACGGATGTATATCTGACTCGCCAACGCGAGCAGCTTGAATGTGAGGTCAATTGGATAGTTCATAGTTTTCGTTGTTATTTGAAGACACGCGGCACGCGCGAAGAGATCCTGCAGGTTATTTCGTATCCGATAGTATCGAGATCGCGTGCAAGATCGGCGGCGGTTATTGCGTTATGCTCGTCGCTGCCGATAAAGATCACCTCATCATTGACTGTAACGTTGCCGACGTCCGTGACATCAAGTAAGGTCCAGTCCATTGATACGCGGCCGACTACCGGCACTATGCTGCTGTTGACGATCGCCTTGCCTTTATTCGACAGCCTGCGCGAATAGCCGTCGGCATAACCGATCGGTACCAGCGCGATGAGCGAATCACGCTCTGTAGTAAAGGTTCGTCCGTAACCGAGACTTTCGCCTTGCGGAACTCTTTTTACTTGCGCAACGCACGAACGAAGCGAGAGTACCGGCTTAAGATCCGGCAGACTTGTTGCGTCTCGCATGATGTCATCCAGAAGTCCATACAACGCGCCGCCGAGCCGTACCATATTTCCACGTGACTCGGGGTGTGAAAGAGCGCCCGGGGAATTTGCCAGATCAAAGATCTCCGGTTCGTGACCCGCTCGCCTGAACTCATCGCACACGTGATCGAATCGCTCGATCTGAAGTCGCGTAAAGGCGGTTTGTTCCGGATCGTCGGCGACCGCAAAATGGGTCATCAGGCCGGTGACTTGCAGGTTTCTGAATCGACTCAACGATTGTGCGAGAGTCGCGGCCTCGTCGTACCGAATTCCGACAC
>JBJXFZ010000079.1:0-19260 GCA_046154245.1 Pyrinomonadaceae bacterium | reverse complement strand
TTGTTCGTCTTCGACGACAAGTATTTTCATAGTGAATCGTCAATCGTAAATCGTAAATAGAGGCATCTTTCTATTCACGATTAACAATTTACTATTTACGCTCTTGGCAGTTGTACGACAAACGTCGAGCCTTGCCCTTCACCACGGCTATCCGCCCAAATCTTTCCGCCGTGCCGCTCGAAGATCGAACGCACGATCGCAAGGCCGAGACCGGTGCCCTTTGCAGAATTCACCGCTTTGTCCGGCACACGGTAAAAACGTTTGAAGATACGTTTTAGATCGGCACGCGCGATGCCGACGCCGTTGTCCTTGAAATAAATATCGACGTATTTTGCGCCGGACGCTTTTAGCTTGACGCTGATCTTGGGTCCGTCGGGCGAGTATTTGACGGCATTGTCTAAAAGGTTCGCAAACGCTGTCTGCAACTCGCCGCGGTCACCAAGCACCGCGATCTTCTCTGTTGGCAAATTCACGCGAATCGCAGATTTGTCCAAAGCGTACCGGGACAGAATGATATCGGCAGCTTCGCTGATAATTACGCCGACATCGAGCTCGGCGAGGTTCATCAACCGCTGCTTTTCACGCGTGCGGCTCGCCTGCAAAACTTGCTCGACGGTTCTTAAAAGACGATCGCTGTCCGAGAGCATGACGTCGTAAAACTCGGCTCGTTTCTTGTCATCTACGTCACGCGTTTTTAGCGTTTCGAGATAAAGCTTGATCGAGGCGATGGGTGTTTTTAGTTCGTGCGTGACTGCGTTTAGAAAGGCGTCGTGCTGTTCGTTGCGGCGGATCTCGCGCACGAGGAATACGGTGTTCAGTATCAAGCCCGTGATTATCAGCGCAAAAAAGATCACGCCGAATACGAGCATCGCCACTTCGCGCAGATTCAGTAGGATCCAGCCGACATTAAGCGCGACGGCGAGCACCGACAAGATGATGCCGAGCACGAGAAAGAAGATCGCGGTTTTGCGACGACGCATGCATTAAAAGTAGAAAGTAAAACGTAAGAAATCAAAGTCAAAAGTAAAAAGTCAAAAGGCAAAGTCAGAACTAGCCTCTTACTTTGCCTTTTTACTTTTTACTTTTGACTTGTTCTTATGCGGCTTTCTTGTAAACTTTTGCCTCTTCGGCTTCGAGATCGAGAGCATAGACGTCGCTCACGAGGCCGAGCTTTTCGAGCAAGCGGATCTGCACCCAGTTAACGTCGAATTCGCGCCACGTCAGTCCGTGCTTTGCCGAACGCGGGTAAGCGTGGTGATTATTGTGCCAGCCTTCGCCAAACGTGACAGCAGCGATAAAGCCGTTGTTTCGCGAGTCGTCGCGCGTCTCAAAACGCCGCGTTCCCCACAAATGCGTCGCCGAGTTTACGAGCCACGTAAAATGCCAGCCCATAACGGTCCGCAGAAAGATCGCCCAGACGACCATCGTCCAGCCGCCGATCGCCATCAATGCAATGCCGGCAACGATGGATGTCACCCAATAGTACTTATCGAGAAACAAAAGGTACGGGTCGCGGATCAGATCGGGCGAATATTTTTGTATCGCGGCTTGCGGCTGCACCTGCGCAGTGCCCTTAAAGATCCAGCCGATGTGCGCCCAGTATGTGCCGTTTCGCGGGCTGTGCGGATCACCGTCAGTCTCTGTGAACGCATGATGTATGCGGTGCGTTGTCACCCACGCAACGGGACCGGACTGCAGGGCAAGCGTGCCAAAGGTTGCCAAAACGCGCACGAGCCATCGCGGCGCCTTCATTCCCTTGTGCGTCATCAGCCGATGATAGCCGATGCCGATACCCCAACTGCCAGCGATCCACCAGGTGATGAATGCCGCAGCCAAATTCTGCCAGCTAAAGGTAAACAGGGCCGCAATGGCGACCATGTGAAAAATGCCGACAAAGACAATTGTGTTCCAGTGAATGGTCTCGGGATGCGAAGGTTTGAATTCGATTACGTTTTGCAAAATGTGTTGACTCCGTTTCTTGAATCGCGGGACCGAATCCCGCTCGCATTTTCAGACTAACAGTTCGAGGCCCGCGTGATTGTAAGAGTTTTGTAAGACCTGTAAACTCGACTTTTATTTATCGATGGCAAAGAAACGCGGCAACATCGTCTGGATCGAATACGCGGCAGCCAGGTTCGCTCTCGGGCTGCTGGGTTTGCTGCCGCGCAGCGCCGCGATCCGGGCTGCCACGTGGATCTTGCTGATCGTGCCAAAGGTTGTGCCGAAGCTGCGCGAGACGGGCCTCAGAAATCTCGAGATCGCGTTTCCGGAAAAAACTGTTGCCGAGCGCGCCGCCATTCTGCGCGGCACGTTTAAAAATCTGGGCCGTGTGCTCGGCGACCTCAGCCAGTTTCCAAAATATACGCGCGAACGTCTCGCCGAGCTGATCGACTTTAATCTCGATGACGAGTCGCGCGCGGTTTACGATCTAAACAAAGGCGAAGCACGCGGCCTGTTGATCACGACCGGACATCTCGGCAACTGGGAAATGCTCGTCCTCGGTTTTGCAGCATTGTATGAACCGATCAGCTACTTGGCGCGCCCGCTCGACAACCCAAAGCTTGACGACATGCTAAACGAGCGCCGCACGATCTTTGGCAACACACCGATCAATAAGAAAAATTCAGCTCGGCTCGCGATCTCAATCCTGCGTGACGGCGGGATCTTAGGAATTTTGTCCGACGTTAACGCTCAAGTTAAGGAGGGCGTCTTTGTGCCATTCTTTGGCGTGCCGGCCTGCACATCGAGCGGCGCGGCAGTTATGGCGATTCGTTCGAACGCGCTTGTTTATCCGACCTTCTGCGTGTGGGATGAGAGTTCGAAGCGTTACAAATTTGTCCATGGCTCGCTGCTCACACCTGCAAACTCAGATGATCGCAAACAGGACATCATCGACACGACTGCTGCATTCACCGCCGAGATCGAAAAGATGATCCGCGAGTATCCCGACCAGTGGATGTGGATCCACCGCCGCTGGAAAACGCGCCCGCCCGGCGAAAAGGAAGTCTATTGAGAACACCATGAAAAGGAAATTTCCGTTACTAAGGACTCTATGTTTTCTGCTATTTGCCACTGTTATTTGTGTCAGCCAGCAACGGCTGTTCGTTGTCGGCGGCGGCGAGCGGCCAAACGATGGCATGAAAAAATTTGTCGAGTGGAGCGGCGGACGCAGCGCCAAGGTGTTGATCATCACGTGGGCGAGCGGCGTGCCCGATCAGAGTTTTACGTCGCTCGAGAAGCATTTCTCACAGTTTGAAAACGCGTCGGTTGTTCATGCCCCAACGCGTCCGCTCGACGCGGAAAAGCGAGCGAAATTTATCGAACAGCTAGACCTTTCGACCGGCGTGTTCTTCTCCGGCGGTGATCAGAACCGGATCATGGACGTGCTTGCGGATGAGGAATTACTAAAACTGATCCGTCAAAAATACGCTCGGGGCACGCCATTCGGCGGCACGAGCGCCGGCGCGGCTGTGATATCGGACCCGATGATGACGGGCGACGCTGATCTCAAAGTTCTCGATGGAGCCAAGGTCGGTGTTCGTCGTGGGCTTGGCCTCGTGCCAAACGTGATGTTCGACCAGCACTTTCTCGTTCGCCAGCGCCACAACCGGCTGATCGGCTTTGTGATCAGAAATCCGGCTTACATCGGCGTCGGCATCGACGAGGACACGGCTGTGCTAATCGAAGACAATCGAAAACTCACCGTCGTCGGCACATCGCAGGTGATGCTCCTAAACGCGAAGGAGCGAGAGGCGATCCGGATGAATATCTTGAAATCAGGCGCGCGGTATGACCTGAAGAAACGTAAAACCGAAACAAAATAAATCCAACTTTAGTTTGCCTTACGAGCCTGCGATTGGACAGCGGTGATCGCAACAGCATCGACGATGTCGTTGGCTGTGCAGCCGCGTGAGAGGTCGTTGCACGGACGATCAAGGCCTTGGAGGATCGGGCCGATCGCAGTGCCGCCCGTGAGGCGTTCGGTAAGTTTGTAGGCGATGTTGCCGGAGTTAAGATCGGGAAAGATGAGGACATTTGCACGCCCCGCAACCGGCGAACCCGGCGCCTTTGAATCGCCAACCGATCTAACCAAAGCGGCGTCGGCTTGCAATTCGCCGTCGATAGCAAGATCCGGATAACGCACTTTTACGGTTTTTGTGGCTTCGATTATCTTATCGAGCGACGCGTGTTTTGCACTCCCCTTTGTCGAAAACGACAGCATTGCGACCCGTGGTTCTACCTCAAGCAATGCCCGACACGATTCGGCGGATGCGATCGCGATCTCGGCAAGCTCGCCGGCGTCAGGATCGATGACGACGCCGCAGTCGGCGTAGATCATAGCCCCATTTGCGCCAAACTTTTTATCAGCTACGACCATCAGGAAAAAACTCGAAACCGTCTTCAGCCCTGCGGAAACGCCGATGCAGCGAAGCGCCGCCGCGACAGTGTGAGCCGTGGTGTTTGTCGCACCCGCGACGGTGCCGTCGGCTTTTCCCTCACGAACGAGCAGATTGCCGTAATAAAGTGGGTCCTTGACGGTCTGCTCAGCTTCTTCGAGCGTTGTTCCCTTTGCGCGGCGAAGCCCGTGATAGAGCGTCGCCATCCGGCCGAAATCAGCGGCCTTTCGATGATCAATAATGTTCACGCCATTCAGATTTACCCCGGCCTGAGTGGCAAGCTCGCGCACATTCTCCTCGTTACCAAGCACGGTGATCCTTGCAACGCCCTCGCGGGCGCACGTCGCGGCAGCCTCGACGGTGCGGGCGTCATCACCCTCGGGCAAAACAATGTGCTGCAGGTCTCGGGCGGCACGTTCGCGTATCTTTTGAAGGATCATTGAAGACGAATTTACCATACAACCAAACCCAGTAAAACTTGCTCAAACATCGGCTATTCTCTACACTTTTAGGAAAAGGCACAAAATAAGCGATGGCTGATAAGAAAAACAAATTACAACGACGCGAAAAGAGCGAGCTAAAGGGCCGCATGCGCAGCTTCTTGATGTTCTTGCCGAACATGGTCGTGCTCTTGGGGCGTCTGCTCAAAGACGCTCGCGTGCCAACAGCTGAAAAGGCTCTTTTTCTGGCCGCCATCGTTTACGTCATCTCGCCGCTCGATTTTATCCCTGACGTTTTTCCGTTCATCGGCCAGGTCGATGACCTTTATGTAGTTGCGTTGACGCTACTTAGGCTGGTAAATCGCACCGACGAGACCGTCGTTCGCGAGCTCTGGCCGGGCGGTGGCGACATTGTCTCCTTAGCAGATTCGATCGCGAACATCGCACCAAAATTCCTTCCAAAGCGAATCTCCCGGGTCATCACTTCCCGCGTCGAGCTAGCTCCGGCGGGCAAGGCCCTTCGCAGCATCACAAAACGCGACGAAGCTCTCGTCAAAGAGATCGCCGACGACAACATCAAGATCGACGCTCGCTCGCGAATGGCAAACTAAACCGCACAAACAGTTTTTACGCGCATTCCCCGTAAATTACTGTGTTATTTGTGGATTTCGTCTCTTATTAAAACTATCCTAGTCGGAAGCTCGTAATTTAGTTTTGAAAAATCTAGCGCTATTGTCTACGCTTTCGTTATAGTCCATAGCGAATAGCCGGAATTGTTTTTATGTTTGAACGCTACACGGAGAGATCTCGACGCGTAATTTTTTTCGCCCGCTACGAGGCGCTCCAATACGGTTCACAGGTCATCGCGCCCGAGCACATCTTGCTCGGACTGATGCGCGAGGACAAAACTATTTCCGCCCGTTTTTTGCCGTTTAGACACACGGTCACCGTCGACACCATCCGCCGCGACATCGAGGAACGAATAACCTTACGCGACCGCATCCCTCAATCGAGCGAGCTCCATCTATCACCCGCAACAAAGCAGATCCTCTTCTACGCAAACGAAGAAAGCCGTCAGTTGAAAAATCGTCATATCGGCCCAGAGCACCTGCTGCTCGGCATCGTCCGCGAAGAAAAATCGATCGCCGCCGAGATACTCTTCGGTTACGGGTTGCGCTTGTCGGATGTGCGCGAGGAGTCGTCACGACACAATGTCCTGCCGGGCATCGCCCCGCCGAACAAAGAAAATTCTAAGACGCCTAGCCTTGCTGAGTTTACTCGTGACCTGACACTTGAGGCGGCCGAGGGCCGGCTCGATCCGCTCGTCGGTCGTGAACCCGAAATGCAGCGTATCATCGAGATACTCTGCCGCCGCACAAAAAATAACCCGGTATTGATCGGCGAATCCGGCGTCGGCAAAACAGCCATTATCGAAGGCCTCGCCACGCGCATCGTCGAAAAACAGGTCCCCACCTTTCTCGAAAACAAACGCATTCTCTCGCTCGATCTGTCGGCGATCGTCGCAGGCACTAAGTACCGTGGACAGTTTGAAGAGCGGCTGAAAAAGATCATGGCCGAGCTGAAAGAGAGTCCCGAGAACATAGTCTTTATCGATGAACTTCACACTCTGGTCGGAGCGGGTTCGGCCGAGGGCACTCTCGATGCGGCAAACATCTTAAAGCCCGCACTTTCGCGCGGCGATATTCAATGCATCGGCGCGACGACACCGGCGGAGTTTCGTAAAACTATCGAGAAAGACCGTGCGCTCGAACGACGGTTCCAGGCAGTGCGTGTCGAGCCTGCCACCGAAGCCGAAGCGATCGAGATCATCGCCGGCATCGTCGAGCGATATGAGGCGTTTCATCAGCTTCGTTACACGAAAGAAGCCCTTCGTTCGGCCGTCACGCAATCGAACCGTTACATCGCCGATCGCTTTTTGCCGGACAAGGCGATCGACGTTTTGGACGAAGCCGGCGCTCGCGCCAAATTGCGTTTCCAGAAAGAGAACAGCGGCGAGCCGTCGTGGAAAGAAACAGTCGAAAACTGGAAACGCGCTTCTGCCAACGAAGATCAGTTGATATCGCTCGAGCTGCAATCGCTCGACGCCTCGTTCTTCGCCGTCGAGGTTACAAAAGATGATGTTGACGAGGTCATCGCGCGCTGGACGGGCGTCCCCGTATCGTCGGTCAAACAGCAGGAAGCCGAAAAGCTACTCGGCATCGAAACCGCCCTTCACAAACGAATAATCTCTCAGCGCCCCGCGATCTCGGCACTCGCACGCGCGGTTCGCCGCTCGCGTGCCGGCCTCAAAAACCCTAGCCGCCCCGTTGGCTCTTTTCTGTTCCTGGGACCGACCGGCGTAGGTAAAACCGAAGTTGCACGCTCGATCGCCGAATTTCTCTTCGGCTCTGAAAAGTCGCTTATTCGTTTCGACATGAGTGAATTCATGGAGAAGCATGCGGTCTCGAAATTTATCGGCTCGCCGCCCGGATACGTTGGCCACGAAGAAGGCGGACAGCTAACAGAAAAACTGCGCCGCTCGCCGTATGCCGTCGTGTTGTTCGACGAGGTTGAAAAGGCGCATCCGGATCTATTCAATATCTTGCTGCAGGTTTTCGAGGACGGCGTGCTCACCGACTCGATGGGCACTGCGGTCGATTGCAAACACGCGATCTTTATCATGACCTCAAACCTGGGCGCTCGCATTATCCAGAAACGAGCCGCGCTTGGCTTTCAGGCAACCGCCGATGCCTCACGAGAGAGGACGGAAAACGAAGTGTTGCAGATCGTCAAACAGACCTTTGCTCCAGAGTTCATCAACCGCCTTGATGAGATCATTCTCTTTGATGAGCTGACCGACGACGACCTGCTGCAGATAGTCGATCTGCAGGTAGAGCGCCTCAACCAGATCATCGAGTCCAGACATGTCGAGATCGTGCTCTCGGAGACCGCACGCAAATGGCTTATCGACAAAACCTGCACGGACCGTAAATACGGTGCACGCCCGCTAAAGCGAGCCCTCCAACGCTATGTCGAGGACGAACTCTCGGAAGCTCTGATCCAGGGCGATATCGCTGATGAGAGCACCGTCGAGGTTTATGCCGCCGGCGACAAGCTCGCCTTTCGCGAGGTCCGAACCGAAAACGCCGAGAAAGAACTTTCACAAAAAGCGTAAGAATATGATCTGAATGGTGCAAAGTTAGTTAGCCTGTGGCAGGGGTTGAGGAGATTAACTAAAATAATCCAAAGTTAATATGACCCATTCGCTAGATTTGTCTTGAGCTTCGCAACTTCTTCAATCGTCCTTGAAGCCATTTTAGCTCGTGTATCGGCATTGACGTTCGTGCCTGGGAAAGTTTGAAGGATAGTCCCGCTTCTATCAACAACAAGAAATGACGGTACCACCATTGTTATTAAACTCTCGGGTGGACGCTCATTCTGATCCCATAGGAAAGGGATTGTGTTGGGTGAGATACGTTGAGCAACTTCCCAAAACCGCGACGATGATTCGTCGTAAGTAAACGACACTAGAAAGTAGTCTACCCCGATCTCTCTTGCACCTCTCTCAACATCCAAAATATGGTCAACGGCAGTTGAGGTCGCCCAACATTCAGGATCAATAACCGCCAAGAGTGTCAAGTCCGCACGACTATAGTCAGCTAAATTCTGTCCGTTTTTGTCCGTTAAATGGCGAATGTCTATAAGTTCGCCAGGCTGTGCGCCCCGCCCCGGATTCTCCTCGCCCCTTAAAGGTCCAAAGTCGAAACTAGACAAAATCGCCACCGGAGATTCAGCACTGTCGCGCAGAAACTGAACCCCGGTGGCAACAACAATAATAGTTACAATTCCGGCGATTATTCGAGGAATATACCGACTAAGCAGCATTCACGGTTCCTACTCGCACTGCGTCAGCGGCGGGCAGTTGGTTCCGCTATAATTGCAAACCGTAAATGAGTCAGGTCGCTTGCTAGATTTTCGACAACCCAGTATTACGCATCCCGAAGGCGCGGACGGACAGGACAACTGCGCTTCCACCGTCGAAATGCCCGGAACCCCTATGAACCCCAGTCCGAGGCCGAGAGCAATGGACAGTAACATGATTCGTGGAAACGAAATTATTTTATCGAGACGTGTTGACATAACTTGAAATCCTCCTTTTAAGGAAAAATCTTACTTTAGAGGGGGGGGGGGGCGAGTCAAGTACTTCCTTCGTTTGGTATTTTTCAGGAAACACTTTTAACGGTATACTTAACAACTTTGAAGGTTAGGTAGGTAGGGCAACCTCTAATCATAGGTTAGAATCCAAATTTGCAGATTTTTATAAGACTGACCTTGTTGAGTTCGTCTGACTGCCCTCGACCTCTGAATGCGGAATCGACAAGTCACGCAGATTAAATATTAAAGTCACGGTCGTTTCATTTTCTATGTCTTATTTACGAGTGTTGTTTATTATTTTGGCCGCAACAATGCAAGCCCATCTTGCTTCTGCTGAGGCCTTTCCAAGGGGATATTCGTCGAACTTGACAACCGTTCGCTCGAACCAGCAAATAATCGAAACTGTAGACATCCAAGGTAATAGACGTTATCGCGACGAGGACTTACTTTATTACGTAAAGGTAAGACCGGGTGATATATACTCTCAGGCGGCTTTAGAAGTAGCCCTTAAAGAGCTTTTATCATTAGGTTTCTTTGATAAATCCCAGACGCGCGTTTTAACTGAGGACGGCATCCGCGGCGGCGTGAATGTGATCTTCGAGGTGCGCGAGCTGCCGATAATCCGCGACCTTGTGTTTAAGGGCGCAAACGCTCTACAGGAATCCGACATCCTCAAGGAGTTTCGCGAAAAACGCGTCGGCGTCTCGAAAGAATCCGTTTACGATCCGGTCAAGGCCCGCAGCGCAACTCGTGTTCTGCGTGAACTTCTCGCAGCAAAAGGCTATCCGAATGCAACGGTCGAGATTCAGGAGGACGAAGTTTCGGCGACGTCGATCGCCCTGACATTCAACATCGAGCAAGGCGCTCGTTCACGCATCATTCAGATCGAGTTCGAGGGCAACGAAAAGTTTAAGGACGGCGAGCTTCGTGGTGCTCTGCAGTGGGTCAAGGAAACAGGTCTTATCTCACGCGTCAAGGGCATGGACATTCTCGATATGAGAAAGCTGCAAGCTGACCTTGAGCGGAATGTCCGTTCTTATATGTGGTCGAAGGGCTATTTTCAGGCCCGCATCGGCAATCCGGAGGTTGTCGGTCAGGGCATAAAACGGACAGGCTTGCCGATCTTGAAAAATTTTCCGCTGCCGCTGGTCACATCGGTCGATGACACCCTAAAGATCATCGTGCCGATCACGGAGGGCAAGGTATATCGTGTCGGCGAACTAAAGGTCGAGGGCAACTCGATCTTTTCGGAACAGCAGATCCTGGCCGGCGTCGGTTTGAAGAAAGGCGAGGTCGTTGACGGCAAACGCCTTCAGGAATCTGTTTACGAGGACCTGAAAAAGGCTTATGGCTCGCAAGGTTTTGTCCAATACACCGCCGAGTTTGACCCGGTTTTTAAGGATAATCCGACCAATCCAAACGAAGGCATCGTCGACATCACGCTTACGATCGAGGAAGGTAAGCAGTTTACGCTGCGCCGGCTCGAATTCACCGGTAACACGTTCACTCGCGATAAGGTCATGCGACGTGAGTTCCTGCTCCCCGAAGGCGATATCTATAATCAGCAATATCTCGAGATCTCGATCGCGCGGCTCAACCAAACGCAGTACTTCGACCCGATCGACAAGGATCAGGACGTCGAGATTCGCACCGACGAGGAAAAGGGCGATGTCGATCTGATCGTTAAGGTCAAAGAGAAAGGCCGTCAGCAGATATCGTTCAACGGCGGACTGTCCGGCATTGGCGGTTCATTCTTTGGGCTCGAGTATTCGACCAACAACCTCGCGGGACGCGGCGAGATCCTCTCGTTCAATGTCGGCGTCGGCAACCGGCAGCAGAGCATTCAGTTCTCTTATCAGGAGCCGTATTTTCGCGACCGGCCGATCTCGGTGGGCTTTTCGATCTTTGCAAGTAAAGCCCAGTTCTTTGGCGAAGGAACTTTTCTGACACAGAATCAGGACCTACTGAACCAGCTATTTAATCCGCTGGCTAGCGTTACAACCGACGAGAGCAATCTCTTCACGCAGCGGACGTATGGCGCGAACATCTTTGCAACCGCACCGCTGTCCGAGCTGTTCTTCAAAAAGCGCCAGTTTACGCAATTCTCGCGACTCGGCCTGACGTATCAGATTTCGGCTACGACGTTAACCGACCCTGAGGTCAATCAATCCGCCGACCCCGCGGCGCGAATTCCCGTAATTTACCGGCAGCCAAACATCATTACGAGTCAGATAACCGGGTCATTCGTTTACGACACGCGTCAGCCGTCAGCAAATGGCATTGACACGAATAGCGGTAAATCGTTATCGGTCTCGCTCGGGATTGCGGGTCTCGGCGGTGACGTCCGCACGTATTCACCGACTGTTCAGTATTCGCAATTTATCCCGATCCGCAAAAAGAAGTCGAAAAATCCTGAGGTTTTGGCGTTTCGCATCATCGCCGCCACCGTCGGCACTTGGGCCATAACGGACAAGGTTCGCAACGCGAACTCGCTCGCTTTCATTGGCGGTGTTCCTGCGTTTTCGCGATTCTTTTTAGGCAGTGAGAACGATATTCGCGGTTATGAATCGCGAGCCATCAGCCCGGTTGCACCGTTCGACACCTATATCACCAGCCGAAATGTTGTCGTTGCGAACAATGGCTTTGGCACGGCGGACACAAACACCGGCCTGAGTACTCGCGACGCTAACGAGATCAAAACGATCGGCGAACTAACCGGTATCGGCGGTGCGAATCCAGCCCTCTTTACTCGAAACTTCAGATTCATCGGCGGTGACACCCAACTTCTCGCAAACGTCGAATATCGACTGCCGATATTCGGTCCAGCGACGGTGGCCCTGTTTGGCGACGTTGGTTCGGTGTTTAATTTGCGCAGTACGGGGGCGCAGGTTATAAACAGTGAATTTCTACCCGACGACACGTTTCTGGGTTTTGGCCGTCTTACGGCGCTGGGACTGATAAACACGCCGAGGCTCGAGAGCAGCTTTGGCAGCATACTGTATTATCGCGGCCGCGTAATGACAAAAACAGATTTTATTAATGAGTTTTGCCGCGGCAATCGATCCGGATGCCCGACAACCTTGTCGCCGCAGGTTCAATCGCTATTTCTTCGCGGTGAAGTGCAGCAAAACTCGCAGCTGAACGTCGGGGCATCGCAGTTTGGTAAACTCAAAGACTTTAAGGCAAGCGTCGGCGCCGAGCTTCGCGTACAGGTGCCGATCGTAAATGTGCCGTTCCGGCTGATCTATTATTACAATCCGAACGCGAAGATCGGTTTTACGCAGGAACTGCCGGGCATCTTTTTGCCGGGCAAGCGTAACGGGTTTAAGTTCACCGTGGGACGCACATTCTAGGCAATTTAGTAATTGACTTTGAACAGTCGATTCATTACTATTGCTATTCTTTTTGAAACGTCAAGCAACAAATCCCACAGTTTGTGTTTCAAAGCAGTTGTAACGAGATTGAGCAGCGGTAAAGCCTCTCTTCGGTCCGTTCAAAGGAGTTATAGTTAAAATAATGAAAAGAGGAAGTTTATTTATCGTCCATCTAGTGTTCGCGGCTGTTTTTGCGGTTTCATCGTTTGCACAGAACAGCGGTGCCGCCCAGCCTGCCGGCCCGGTAAAGATCGGTATCATTAATACGTTTGCGTTTGGTGACGAAAAAGCCGGCATAACGAAATACATCAATGCGCTCAAAGCCGTCAATACGGAATTCACGCCGACGCAGACGGAACTCGACACGATGAATACGAGATTGACCAATCTTGCAAAGGAAATTCAGGTATTCCGCGATCAGGCATCAACAGGAAAAGTGCCGATCGACGAAAAAACGGTTCAGGCTAAGGTCGATGAAGCCGAGAAGCTCCAGCGCGATCTCAAGTTTAAGCAAGAGGACGCAAAGGCCCGTTACGAAAGGCGGCAGCAAACGGTCATCGGCCCGGTAATGCAGGATATCGGTAAGGCGCTTCAGGATTTTGCTAAACAAAAGGGATTCACACTTCTGTTTGATATTGCCAAAGACGAAGCCGGGTTTCTTCTCGCTATCGGCGATGAGAAGATCGAAGTCACAAAAGACTTTATCACCTATTACAACGCTCGACCGGCGACGACCGCAACTACGGCGACGCCTCGATAATTGTTTTTTTTAGTTTTGATCTCAGAGGTCAGGGGAATTCCTCTGACCTTTGATTATGTAAGGAGCAAGGTAACCATGACGAAGATCTTTTTTTTATTGTGCACGGTTCTGACATTAGCAGCAGCATCGATCGTAACGACCGCTCAGGTTCCAGCCGCCACAACCTCGCCGAGGCCTACTCAGTCGGCACCGGCAGTTCCAAAGATCGCTTTTGTTAATTCGGAAATTTTCTATGACGAAAAGCTAGGCATCACAAGGCTGGTCAACGCGTTGAAACAACTCGAGCGCGAGTTTGCGCCAAAGAACCAGGAGCTCACGGGCATGAACACCAGATTGGAGACGATAACAACCGAGCTTCGAAATTTGCAGAATGTTCCGCCGCCGCAATTTAATCAAGCCGCGTATAACGCCAAGCGCGAAGAGGGCGAAAATCTAAAACGCAAATTTGATTATGAAAAGACCGAGGCCGAGAATGCCGTGGCGAGGCGCCGTAGCATATTGGTCGGCCCGATCTCGTCGGAGATCGGCAAGGCGATCGACGAATATGCAAAGAAGAACGGATTTAACGTGATCCTCGACCCGAGCAAGTTGACAGAGGCAATGTTGTTTTACGGCGAGGCCGCGGATTCGACAAAAGACTTTGTTGCGTTTTTTAATGCAAAAACGCCGGCCGCCGCGACACCGAGATAACGCGGATAACGAATTGCGATTTATTTCGCACAGGCTGATATAATTCAAGTTCGTTATGCCGATACTGGACTCTGTAGCGATACAGGAAATACTGCCGCATCGTTATCCGTTCTTGCTCGTCGATAAGATCGTCGAACTCGAACCGCGCGTGCGCATTGTCGGCGTAAAACAAGTCACTATAAACGAACATTTTTTTGCAGGGCATTTTCCGGGTGCTCCGGTGATGCCCGGTGTTTTGCAGATCGAGGCGCTCGCGCAGGTCGGTGCAATTCTCGCGCTTCGCGAATTTGAGGATCGTGAGGAGAAGATACCGTTCTTCAGCGGCATCGACAGCGCAAAATTTCGTCGCCCCGTTGTTCCCGGCGACACGCTCATGCTAGAGGTCACGGCGCTTCGTATCGGCAGCAAAGTTCAAAAAATGCGTGGGCTGGCCACGGTCGATGGGCACGTAACATGCGAGGCTGAGATCATGTGCATCATCGCGGAACGCCCTAAGGAGGAATGATGGACTACGCGCAATTCAGAGAGTACTTTCAGCAGAACTTTTACTACTTTCTACTTGGCCAACTTGTTTTTGGTGTGTTGATCGGCGCCATTCCGCTGCTGCTCGGGATAAAAAGGGGGGAGCGTAATCTCGGTCTGATAGCATTTGTCACGTCAGTAATTTTAGCTTCTGTTTCACCGCTCCTTTCAATCATTGTCACCATTATTTTTGTTGTGGTCATCGCTCGCAAAAAAAGAGTCGATAAATAACCTCGCGTGATGACCAGCTTTATACACGAAACCGCGATCATCGCCGATGGAGCCAGACTGGGCGAGGGCTGTCACGTCGGGCCGTTTTGCACAGTCGGGAGCGAGGTTGTTTTGGGCGACGGAGTACGGCTCGATTCGCACGTCGTCGTTGACGGCAAGACAACGATCGGCGACGAGACCCACGTCTATCCTTTTGCTTCAATTGGCTTGGCCCCGCAGGATCTAAAGTACGCCGGCGAACCAACTGCGACCGAGATCGGCTCGCGAAATCATATTCGCGAATTCGTCACCATTCATCGCGGCACAGCCGGAGGCGGCGGTATCACGCGTATCGGCGACGATAATCTACTGATGGCGCAGGCACACGTCGCTCACGATTGTCAGTTGGGCAGCCAGATCATTATGGCAAACGCCGCAACGCTCGCGGGTCATGTCGAGATCGCGGACCGGGCCAGCGTCGGCGCCTATTCGGGCGTTCATCAATTCTGCCGAATTGGCCTGGAGGCTTTTGTGGGCGGTTATTCAGTCGTCGTTAAAGACGCGATGCCGTTCGCGATCATCCAGGGCAATCACGCAAAATGCTACGGCCCGAACCGCGTCGGTCTAAAGCGCCGCGGTTATTCGCGCGCCGTCATCGACAAAGTGAATCACGCCTTTCATCTGCTGCTCTCGGCAAAGCTGAACACGACCCAGGCCGTTGAAAAAATTCGCGACGAGATCGCCGATTGCAACGAAGTCGATCTATTGGTCGAGTTTATCGAGTCGTCAAAACGCGGCGTGGTCAAGTAGTCTGTTGCTAATGCGATTAACCCGCAGATGAAGCAGAACACGCGGATCAAAAAAATATTTGTCTCTGCTTTGATCCGCGTTATTTGCGTCATCTGCGGTTAATATCCTCCAAGTAACAAACATCGTATGGACAACAATCACGAACATTTAGACACCTTCGGCAAGCGCATCCAACGATGCTACGGATGTTTTATCGCGTATCACCTCAAGGACATGTATCTCGGCGAAGACGTCACTTTTTTCTGTGAGCACTGTCGGGACGAGACCATGTTCCATTTTGATGAGTTCTCAAAACTCCTTGACATCACAAAACTCAACGAGGTTACCGGCGACCATCATCATTAGAGCTGCTTGGTGCCTTTCGTGTCATTTCGTGGTTTTAGTTTTTCCTCGTAAAATTACAGTGTGGCCAAGACCAACCCAAAGCCAACGCTGACGGGGCTCGCGCGTCATTTGAGCGAATTGCCGCCGGATAAGAAGCGTGCCGCATTAGAGATCAGTGCGGCTCTCGCCGGCGTGAGTTTGAAGGTCAGTCGCGAATTTGTCGAGGCCGTGCCTCGTGCCGCAAAGATCTTGTCGGCGGAGGACTTACGCAACTGGGGCGAGCTTGGCCGCCGGCTCGCGATGGGCAGCAGCGAGACCGCCGTTAAGTTTTTTGCAAACGGCGTCAGTGCTTTGAAGCGCGTTCCTGAGAACGCTCGTGCGTCGGTTTTTCAGATCTGTACCCGTCAACTTGTTCTCTCGAGTTCGATCGCGCTTGAGTCGTTCGAGATCGTGCCAAAACTCGCGGCCGAAATTACAGACAAAACATTGCTAGCCGACGTTCTAAACCTCGCCGCCGAGATCGCTCAGCGGAGCGCAAAACACAGCGCGGATTTTCTCAAGCACACACCGGCGACCGCGCTCTCTATCAGCAACTACGAAGACATCCGCGTTAAGGAGGCCGTCTTTGCACTCGCAGGCGATTTTGCGAGTCGTACGGGTGGCCTGACTGCAGAGCTGTGGCAAATCTTCCCTGAGGCATTTGGCGAGCTATCGAGTGACGCTGCGATTCGTCTGATGCAAAGCGCGGCTGACTTTCTCGAGTACGGCGGCAGTGTAACACTGCATTTTGTGTCCTCGGGCAGCAAAGTGCTGTCTGTCGCGCCACGCGCGTTCGACGACTGGACCGTCCTTGCACGCACCATCGCCGCTCACGGTAATGCCGTGCTCATCTCGTTTCTGCGTGCGACGCCAAAGTTTGTCGCTCAGATGTCGGCGCGCAAAAACATCGAAGAGACCGCGATTCGGCGAGTGCTGCAGCTTACCGCCCGCATTGCCGAAACAGATGCCGAAAGCGCGCTCGCCGCATTCAAATCGAGTGCGAGTGCACTCACAAAAGTTTCACTCGCTCAGTTCGAAGATTGGGTCGAGAATGGTTTGGAATATCCTGAGACAGGTTCATCGAAGGCAAAACGCAGTTACTTTGCACTCGAAACCCGTGAATCGAACGAAAAGCTGCAAAAAACGCGAATCGGGTTGCCGCTCGAAAAGGTTCAGCACGTTCTACAGCTCTATGTCGAGGCACTGACGGGTCGCGAAGTCGAGATCGCTCCGCTGACAGCGGTGCCGCAAGAAACACGTATCGGCGATGGCAAAACCATCTATCTGCCAACCTCGATCGCCGAGTTTTCTGATGACGAAAAGGATTTTAGCCTTTACAAGGTTTTGGCAGCCCACGGTGCGGGCCAGATCGAGTTTGGCACCTTTGTACGCGACACCGTCGAGTTAAAGGCCGCGTTCACCGATTTGACTGAACTTTATTCGATGACGGCTGACGAACGCGATTCGTTTTCGCTCGACGGTTATCTTCAAAAAAGCTCCCCTCCTTACGAAGGAGGGGTGGCAGCGGCTTCCGCTGACGGGGTGGTTCTTTTGCCCGCTGACTCCGACTACAAAGCGGTCCTCAACGCATTCCCCGAACCTCGCTTGGCGCGCAAGATATTCGCCACGATGGAAAATGCTCGCATCGATCATTTGTTGCGACAAACGTATCGCGGTTTGCGGCGCGATCTAGATCTCATGCGAGCACTTTTGCGCGCCAACCGGCCGTACATTTTCGACCTGCCGATCCACCAGGTGCCGTTCGAGCTGCTATTCCAGATCACTCTCTGCGGCGGAGCGACTGACGACGCAAAAATGTTTTACGGTCAGATCGTCTCCGAGATCGAGAGTGTTATTGAGACCGCATTTCACCACAGAGACGCCAAGACGCAAAGAAATTTCAAACAGGATACGCAGGATGGACAGGATATAGATTTCGCAGACAAGAGAATCAGTGGAGAAAATTATCCTGTTTATCCTGTGCATCCTGTTAAATTCCCCTCTGTAGCGGATTCACTTTTGGCGACGTCGCGCGTTTACAACCTGTTTCAAAACATTACACCCGAGCAGACGCAAGAAGCCGAATCGGACAATACGGAAGAGGAGAGCGAGTTTGCTTACGACGACAAGAACGCGGCCGAGTCCGTTACCGAGGATCAGGTAAAGCGCGAGCAACAAAAACACGCTCAGGATATCAGCGATCTCTTCAACGCATGGAACTCGCTCGACGACGAAGGTGAGCCGGATGACCTACAAGGCAGCGAAGCATGGTCTCAGATGGACATGCCCGAGCAGCCGCTCGAAGCAGATGATATTGCGTTTGCATACGACGAGTGGGATCGCGAACTGAACGATTATCGCGTTGGCTGGAGCCGCGTCATTGAAAAAAAGGTGAAGCAAGGAGATCGAGGCTTTGTCGAGTTAGCGCGCGCCCGTTATCGCGGTGTTATCTCGTCGATTCGGCATCAATTTCAGTTAATGAAGCCCGAAAACCTGACCCGAATAAATCGCGAGCTCGACGGTGAAGACTACGATCTCAACGCGCTCGTCGATTTTGTCATCGACCGCAGGGCGGACGGACGTCAGTCAGAGAATATTTACACAAAACGCCTGCGCAAACAGCGCGACGTCGCCGTGTCGATCCTGTTAGATCAGTCGTCATCAACCGCTCGCACGATCACGCGAAATCCGCTCCAGCCATACACGTATCCCGGCCGGCGAATTATCGAGATCGAAAAGGAAGGCCTTGTTCTGATGAGCGAGGCTCTTGAGGCCGTCGGCGATGTTTACTCGATCAACGGGTTTACGAGCGAAGGCCGCCGAAATGTAAAATTTTACGTTGTGAAAGATTTTGAAGAAAAGTATTCGGAAGAGACCGAGAAGCGCATCGGCGGCATCACGTTTCAAAACAACACTCGCCTCGGCGCCGCGATTCGGCACGCTTCGCACAAGCTTTTGCGACAGGAAGCTCGCACCAAGCTGCTGATAATCCTGACCGACGGCCGCCCGTACGATCATGATTACGGCGACGCTCGCTACGCCCGCGAGGATGTGCGCGAAGCCCTGACCGAAGCAAAGACTACAGGCATCACGCCATTCTGCATCACCATCGACCGCGAATCCGAGGCCGAACTCCGCGACCTGTATGGCGACGTCGGCTACACGATAATCGACGATGTAATGACGCTGCCCGAACGCATGCCAAACATCTACCGACGACTTACAAGCTAATGGTTAAAATCGAGGAACTTGGCTTTCAAAAGACGTCGCTTGGCGACCTAACGCTTCGCCGAAGGCCGGAGCCGCTTCTTCAAAATCGCGAAGTTTTTGAGATCAAGCTCGGCGACGAATACCTGATGTCGAGCCTCTTTAACCTTGCCGAGCGCGAGCTCGCGCGACTTGGTCTCGCCCCGCTCGCTGGGTGCCTGGATGTCTTGATCGGTGGTTTGGGATTGGGATACACCGCCGCCGAGGCATTGAAAAACAAAAACGTGAACCGGCTGCTCGTCATCGATCTTTTTCAGGCAGTGATCGACTGG
>JBJXFZ010000076.1:0-38571 GCA_046154245.1 Pyrinomonadaceae bacterium | reverse complement strand
CAAGGGCGGAATATTCAACGTCTCGCTTCCGCCCTTGCTAACGCGCGGGCTTGTGCAACGCTGGAAAACTAAAGTTTCTTAAAAATTCTGGCTGGGTTCGAAGCTGAAAAGTATCGGGGCAAGTTCGCCTTTTACGCCGACGTCATCGACGCTCTTGACCTCGTCGGCAAGCGATGTGGCGAGCATCGTGATCTCAAAACCGTTACGCGTGCCCGGCCGGGCGGCGGGCACGAACAAACGACGGCCCCACACGACAAGCTTTTGACCGTCGGCTGACATTCCGCTGCCCTGAAACTTGACCTCGTAAGCTTTCCATTCGCCGTTGAATCTTATCTCGCCCTCGGAAACTATTTGGTAACCGGGCAAGATCTTCTTCAGCGTGTCGTTTGTTTCCTTTACGAGTTGCGGGAATTTTTCGGCATCGGCCGTAAACGTACCCTTGCTCGGATAATAGCTGACAAGCATCTGCTCCTTCATCCGTCCGTCTTCGGTTTGGCGCGAAATGTCGACGAATTTACCACGGGTGTTCGACGCTCCGGGCTGCGGGCCGGTTAGCTTCCAGTCCTTCGGATAATACATCGAGAAGCCGACAAAGTTTAGCAGCAGATCGCCCTTTAGGTTTTGCTTGGTCGTTTGAAAGAAATTTGTGTTTGGCGGCTGCGACAGGTTTCGCGGCAGCGGCGGCATCTCAGAGTTCGGAGCATTCGTCCCGCGTCCGGGGCCGTCGGGAACGCTTATTCCATTTACCGGAGGCGTCGGTTCGCTCGGCTGATTATTTGCAACGTAATACCAACCGATCGGCAGCAACGCGAGCATCGCGATCAGTCCTGCGAACGGCAGCCAACGCGAGCTGGAACCTTCAACCTGCGGAGGTTCCGGCGAACGCCGAGTCCACATTGGTTCGACCTTTTCTGGAACGGCAGGTGCATCCACCATCGCAGGTTCCGCAGCTATCGGAGCCGTTTCTTGGACAAGTTCTGCCGAGTTCGCGGGCACGACCGGAGCGGCAACAGCTTTCGCATGCACGCGCTGAACAGGCTCATCCCGATCCGTCAAGGCGTTTGAAAACGCTTCGCCAAAATCGCGTGCCTTTGTGTAGCGCGTCGCAACGTCAAAGGCAAATACCTTTGCAAGCACATCGTCAACCGTGGCCGGAAGATCGGGACGAATATCAGTTACCCTCGTAACCAGGCCTTGACTCTGCTGCTTTGCAATTTCTCGCGTGCTCTCGCCGGTAAAAGGCAGCCGGCCCGTGAGCATTTCGTACGCGACCACGCCAAGCGAAAAAATATCGCTCGCCGATGTTGCAACATAGCCGTCCAGCACCTCAGGAGCCTTGTAACTAGCGTTCGCTGCGTTCGGTTCGCCATTTGACGAGCCAAAATTCATCAGCATCGTATACTCGACGTCGTTGTCGCTGTTGACGATCAAATTCTCGGGGCGCACGTCGCGATGCAAAATGCCTTCTTGATGCGCGTGATTGAGTGCATCCGCGGCCTGACTGACGACGCGAGCGGCCCTTGCATCGTCGAAACGGCCGTGAATATCGATGATCTCTCGCACCGACAACGCGTCGACAAATTCGCTCACCAAAAATTGTGTCCCATTCGTAAATTCGCCCGAGTCGATAAGGCGGGCGATATTCGGATGACTGAGATGTGAAAGGGAAATGCGTTCCTCGGCGAGGATGCTCTCGGTGATCTCGTCTGAGGCGTCGTCAAGCAAAATTCGCACAAGCACCTTTCGCTCAGCGACAAGCCGGTCGTCACCGAGAAATGAAAGCCCCGATTCGTCCCCGCCGAGAAACTCGGTTACAAGGTAGCGGCCCTTTACGGTCTGGCCAACAAAGCTTTCGGGGTTGTCGGAGTCAAAATCGCCGGTGAAAACATTGCGGTCGGCGTCTGCGAGATTTACGCCGCCGTCTGAGATCTCGTAAGGGTTGACTTTGCGCGGCTCAGGTTTTGGAGCCGCCTTGGCTGTCTTTGCCGCCTGAGCAAAACTCGATTCGTTCATGATCTTTACCGGTTCGTCGTCAAGTTCAAAAAGTATCTCGTCCTCATCCAAATCTGGGTTTGATCCTTGCGTTTCTTGCATTACGGGTCGAGGTTGCTGAGCGGCAGGCCGCGGGGTGTCGCGCAGCGTTTGATCGAGATCGCTGATGCCCTCCATCTGTGGAATAAGATTGGCAAAAATACCGCCCTCTTTGCCGCCGCTACGCTCGGACACGAGGCGTGAGCCGTCGGTAGGGCAGAATCTGCGCGAACCTTCTTCAAAAGTCTGTTTACACTTAGGACAATACATTGTTGCCACCATCGCCGCGAGTCGCAGTTTGTTAGGAATACTACCAATGCGGCCCGCGTTTCAATTACAGCGAGAATTTCAGGCGGTTATCTTTTGCCCGCCAGCTTGCCGGCGAGCGATTCGTTATCGGGGTCGAGCTTGGCTGCCTGACGGTATACGCGCGTCGCCAGGTCACGCTTGCCCAAACTCGAATAACCGTCGCCTACAGCAACAAACTGCTGAGCGAGCGGACGATGCTCATAGGACGGCACCGATCTCAATGCCTGCATCAGCGAGTTTTCGGCCATCTCGTAGCTCCTCTGTCGCGTATAGAGTGTTGCCAAAAGGCTGTTCGAGGTAAAGCTGTTCTGACTCGCAGAAAGGCTGCGTTTCAAAACCCACTCAGCCTCGTCAAATTTACTTAGAGCCATCAACGCTCGCCCGAGCATTATGAGTGCCGCAGGATTGTGCGGATCGGCATTTACTGCTTTTCGCAGCAAACTCTCCGACTCTTTATACCGCTGCTCAGATTGCATGATCTCCGCGACGACTACCATTGTTCCGACATCGGTTGCGCGTTTGATGGCTTTTTCATAAGCCTCAACTGATTCTCTGCTTGAGCCGCGGCGTCTGAGCAGTCGCCCGAGGTGCGCGTAGGCCGGTGCGAACGAGTCGTCTAACTGCAGAGCTTTGCGGTACGCCGTCTCCGTCTGTTGTCCGATCTGTCCGCGAAGCTCCATCGCCACACCGAGTTGGTCAAAGCCAAGGGCGGTTCGCGGGCTGAGTTCGATCGCCCGTCGCGCAAGCTTTTCGGCTTCGTCGTACCGGTCCGACAGATTCGGCGCCGAGATCGGCTGCGTCAGCACGTAACTCAAGGCAATGTGCGTAAAGCCGTTCGACGGACTTAGCTGCAAGGCCGTGCGGTATGCGTTCTCGGCCTCTTCCCAACGCTGCTGATCGCTGTAAAGATTGCCAAGGCCATAAGAGGGGCGATAGTCCTTAGGCTTGATGGCGCGAGCCCGTTTGTAGGCGGCCTCAGCGGCCGAGTAGTCTCGAGCGTCACGCGCGGCGTTACCATTGTCGATCAGGTCTTCAAATTCTTCTTCAGAAACTACATTTTTTGCAGCGGGCGGCGTATCGGTTTTTGCCGGCCTGATCTCGAATTTTGGTGTTTCTGCTTTCGTGGATGCGGCTAATTTACTGTCCGGTTTTTGCGCCGGCTCTGCTTCGTTCTTTTTTGTACTGGTTTTCTTCGCCGCGGTCGATGGAGATTTCTTAGCAGAAGCTGAGGATTTCTTTGCTGTCGTCGATTTACGTTTTGCCGCTGGTCTTGAACCCGTTTTCTTTTTTGTTGTCGCCGTCGGTTCTTTCTTTTTTCCGCCAAACAAGACATTACTGCTGCCGAGGTCCTGGGCAGCGGCAGCCACAGACAAAAACAGCGCCAGTGCGCTCGTGTAAACCAAAATTCTCATAGCTTCTCCGATTGCGGCCGCTATTGCGTCACAAGCCTAAACCCAAGCTCCTTATCGCGTTTCGATCCCTCGACATCGGCCCTGAATGCCGATGTGATCGCAAAATCGCCCTCCGATTTGGTCACCGCGCCGCCGCCGCGAATCATATACTTTACCTCGGCCGTCGGAAGCATCGTTCCCTTACTGCCCGGATAGAGATTCGCCCGCGAGCCGGTCCATTCGTAAACATTGCCGATCAAATCCATTACGCCCCACTCATTCGGGCACGAGGATGTTCCAACGGGTTCAGGCTCGGTCTTGTTCAGCACAGCGCATTTGACATCGAATTTGTCGCCCCATGGAAAAAGATTTGCTTTTGCGCCGTTGCGAGCCGCGTATTCCCACTCGGCCTCGGTTGGCAGCCGATATGTCACGCCATCGCGTTTAGAACGCCATTCAGCAAACGCCTTTACATCGTCGATATTCACAAAACGCACGGGCATCTTTTCCTGACCGATGACGGGCTTATTGTTTACCCATTGCGCCAAAAACTGATCTGTCTTAAGCGGTGTATAGCCGGTCGCTTTTATAAATTCGTAATACTCGGCATTCGTGACTTCAGCCCTGTCAATCTTAAACGGCTGCACGGTCACCGAATGTGCCGGTTTCTCATTATCACGGCCGTCGTCGCGACCCATTTTGAAAGTACCGCCGGGTATTGCCACGAGATCAGCGGGTGTTGGGGTCGGTGTCGCGTTATTAGATATCGAGATTCCGCCGCCAAAAACGCCAAGCATATACGCCGCCCCGATACCGACTACCCCGATGACAAAGAGTCCGAATAATCCGACAATTCCCAAAATCAGTCCTGATCTGCCCGATTTCTTTTGCACCGTCGGCTGCTCGATATTTACGTCAAACCGGCTCGCCGCATAACTTTGCTGAACGGTTTTCGCCATCGAGTCGAGCGTGCTCGCGCCCTGTGGCGGCACGGTAAGTATTGTTTTCCCGCCGCCGTCGACCTCGTCCGGTTTTTCGATCGGTGCATTTTCGAGCACCTTTTCGCGCAATTCTGCGACAACCTCCAACGGTTTGCCGTCGCACGTCACATCACCGTGCCAATCCTGAAAACCGTAATGACTGACTCGAAAATGATGATTACCGCTTTGAATGCCCTCGAGCAGAAGCTCACCGTTCTCACGCGATTCGCCTACCGGTACGTTATCGACGTAGATGTTTGATTTCGGCGGCTTTGTTTTGACCTTCACAGAGGAAACGGGCATAGCGCCGCTGCCGGCGGTCGTGTGAATAAAACCGGACGTGGACGAGCCGGGAAAGATCGCTTCTCGTAACTCGCTGACAAAGTGTTCGACGGACGCCGTTCGCTTTGTCGGATCCTTTTCCAAGGCGTGCGCGACAGCCAGCTCAAACGCCGGCGAAGTCTGCAAACCACCATCGGAGAGTGTTGGCGGTTGATCGCTGATGTGCTTTTTCATGATCGCCGGTATTGACGACCCCTTGAACGGCACGTCGCCCGTCAACATCTGATAAAGCATTACGCCAAGTGAGTAAATATCTGCAGATGGCGTCGGCTCGTCGTCGGCCCATTGCTCAGGCGCCATATAGTAGGGCGAACCCATCAAGCCCGTTGTCTGCGCCTGAATAAACGAGCCGAGCAGCTCACCGGACTTGATCTTTGCGAGTCCGAAGTCGAGTATCTTCACCGACTGCGACAACGTGGGCTTGTCGCTGCAAATCATTATGTTCAAGGGCTTTAGGTCGCGGTGAACGATGCCCTGATGGTGGGCCGCGCCGACGCCCGCACAGATGGCGGCCATCAGCTCGTAGGCACGCTCGGGTGCGAGCGATTTTTCGCGGGCCAGCAGATCATGGAGCGCCTCGCCCTCGACGTATTCCATGACGAGGAACGGCAGCGAACCATCGATCACGCCGTAATCCGTAACGGCAACAACATTCTGATGGCGGATCGCGGCTGCAGCGAGAGCTTCCTGTCGAAAACGTGTGACGAGTTGAGGGTCGTTGCCGACTAGATCGGGCAGAATCACCTTTATCGCAAGCTGAGTCTTAAGATAGGCGTGTCGCGCCTTGTAAACAACGCCCATTCCGCCCTGACCGATGCGAAGCTCGAGGTGATACTTACCCTCCAAAACGCCGTCGCCGGGAATCGTGTGCACCGTCGGCATCCCGTCGTTTGGACAGGTTGTGATCGCATCCGCGAAACAGGTTTTACAAGTCTGACATTCCTTCATTGGAATTTGGTTGAACTGTGACTAATACGGCAATTGACCGGCGTTTGTTAGACGCGTGCAATAGGGTAAAAAGCAGTAATCTCAGCTAAGATTCTAGTTTTTTTGCATTTTTCAAGCAAGGTTAATTAAGTTTAGGGACATTTAGCTATCGGAAAAGAACACCTCAATTGGGGACAACACCGATGTTTTTGATGATTTCGACGTAACGCGGGTCTGAATATAGAACCGAAGAAAAATGTCTATCTACGATAAGTACAATATCCGGGCTGTGTTCATCGTACGCCTTCTTTAGATACTTAATTGATTTTTCCTTTTGCCCTAAATAGGCACACTGCCAGGCAATCGCGACCGGTGAAACCCTCTCTCCCCGCGCTTCTCTCGACTTCAAATCTCTCAGAGTATTCTCGTAAATTCCTTTGATTCCGTCTTTTGCAAGCAGCTCGCGGAAGGCGCTTACCTTAGCGGGTGATTTCTCAGTCAATTCTTTCTCTTTTACTAACTCGCTGATTGCCGCATTTTCGTTTCCAAGAACAATTTGGGCATTGGCCATCTGCAGATGGGCGAGCGCAAAGCTCGGGTCAAGCTCGACGGTTTTCTTCCACTGTCGGAATGCTTCATCCGTCCTCTTCGCTATGAACAGTAGAGTGGCATAATCCGTGTTGATCACCATATTGAGCGGGTCAAGCTCAAGAGCCTTTTCGATCGACACTATAGATTCATCGTATCGGCCGATCAACATAAAATAAAACGCCCGGACATGATGGGCTCTCGCGTTTCGCCCATCAAGTTCGATCGCTCGTCCCAGTTCACTGCCGGCCGCATCCCAATTCCATTGCAATGAATAGACGCCAGCCAGAGCAGTGTGAGCCTCTGAGGAACTTTCGTCCAGTTCGGTCGCTTTCAAACTAGCAGCTTCGGCTTTTGGCAACACTTCTTTTCCATCGAACGGAACATGCCAAATGCCCTGAACATAGCTTTCCGCCAGCCCCGAATAAGCGAGCGAAAAGCTCGGATCAAACGCGATTGCCTGTTCGTAAAACTCAATGCTCTTGCGAATGCCGTCTTCTGTCCGTTTGTTCCAGTGAAAGCGGCCTTTTAGATAGGCTTGGTAAGCATCGGCATTTTGAGTAATTTGCTGCGTATCAGCGCCGGCAAATTCAGTCTTTAGTGCTCGCGAAATGTTTCGAGAGATGACGGTCTGAAGTTCGTAGGCTAAGTTCGCGGGCCGCTCGAATTCCTGGCTGACCCACATCACACGTCCGTCACTCGTGCTGATGAGACGTAGGCTTGCGCTCAGCAATTCACCTTTCTTCTGGATGCTGCCTTCCAAAAGCGCATTCACGCTTAACTTCTTTCCGAGTTCGCGGGGGTCGATCTCTTTATCCTTAAATGCGAAAGTCGAGCCTCGCGAAACAACCCTCAATTCGCTGATGCGTGACAACTCAGTAATAACGCTGTCAGTAACGCCGTCGCTGAGATATTCGTTTTCAACATCGCCCGTAAGATTTTTGAGGGGAAGAACCGCGATAGACCGAACTGTCGCCGGAGTTTCTTGAGAGCCGTTCGCCGCTTCATTTTTGCTGCTGGCAAAAAAGTAAATTCCAAGAGTCGCCAGGAGAAAAAACACCGAAGCTGCCGCGATGAAAGAGGTCCGCCCAAGAGCCGGCTTTACGTGTGGCGCGTCTTGCGTTCCTGCATCATCAGACGATTTCCCATTTGTTGAGTATGTCCTCAATTCGACAGATTCACGATCTCCGTTTGTTAGTACCGGCGATTCTTGAACGTCGGCTATAAAACGATAACCTTTGCCGTAACGGGTTTCGATAAAAAGCGAATTTTTGGTTGTGTCGTCGAGTGCGTGGCGTATTGCCGCGATCGTCTTTCGCAACGCATCGTCATAGACGTTGTGGCCGTCCCAAAACTCTTCAAGTAACTCATCACGGCTGACAACACGTTCGCGGTTCTCAAGCAAAAAATTCAGAACCTGAAATGGAAGTTTTGAGATATGGATCTCGGTGTCTCCCCGCCGCAGGACCTGAGGCGCGGTTTCGACATGAAAATCCGCAAAAACATATTTTTTATGGCCGTTGCCGTTTTCTGACATACTCAAGCCCCATCATTGCGAGAGATTTCCCTTTTTTTTCCGGTTTTTGTCCAGATTCAAATGAACTTGGACACTAAACTATGTCGATGCCCGAATTATAAACCGAATTCTGATCTTGTTCCAATTGATTTCGCAAGCGATTTCGCTTTTCCGAACGTCGCCAGGCAAGGGAGGTTTGTTATGAGAAGTTCCAAGAAGAGCACACATTCGAGTCGCCGTGGCATTCGTAGCCTGAGCGTTTTTATTCTGCTGGTTTCGGCGGTTTTTTCCTTCATCAATTTTCCAGCGAGCGCTTCGAAATCGGGTTTACAAGATTCCAGAGATGTCGGTCTCGCCTGGCTTGGTGTAGATGACAAGTTGCAAATGTCCGTCATCAAAACCGCGCTCGCCGAACCGCGTCTCCTTGATTATCACGCACCGACCCGCAATTTGGTGATTGCCTCGGATCAACCGTCTCGTCTTGAATTGTTTGCAGCGACAAACCAAAGCGAACTTCTTTCGAGCAGCCTTTTCTCAAAAGCGGGAGCCCCAAAAAGCATGGCCGTCGCTCGCGACAATAACCCCCAGTTCGCGCCGGGAGAACTGTTCTTAGGTTTTGATAGAGGCGTAATTTTGCGAATTTCGACGGACGCCTCAGAAATCAAAGAAACCAAGCTCCCGCAGGAAACGGCGGCCGTAGTCGGATTGATCATCGACGAAACAAATACTTTTGACGGCGATCTGATCGCCGTCACTGGGAGCGGTAAGGTTTGGAGAATTGACGCATCGGGCGGTGAGTTTCTATTGGTCGATCTAGGCACATCGTTACGAGGCGTGACGATTATTCCGAACAACATCGAGCCGTACGGGTGGCTGGCGGGAAACCTGCTGATCGGTGCCGTCGATCAGCAGGGAATATATACGCTTGGCGCAGAGGGTCATGCAACGTTCTTCCCGCTCGGAATAGAAGTTCGGGACATGGACATGATCACTCCCGAGGAAAATCTCTTTGCAGTTTCGACGCGCGCGGCAAAACTCTTTGGCGTCGGTTCCGACGCATTTGTAGATCGAGTCGGCGACATTCTGATCACATCGCCCGACGCGAAAGGCTTTTACCTTCTCCATTGGAACGGCGGGGCATTTCAGACGACACCGATCTACGTTGACGAAGAGATAGACCAAGCGGTTTTCGCGCCCATCTCGCTTCGCGACGACGCAGGCGGCTGTGTCACGTCGCTGCAATTATCTGAAAACGTTTTCGAATGGGAAGGCGGTGAAGGCAGTTTCTCTGTCCTTGCGCCGAGCAACTGCAACTGGACCGCGTCGAGCAGCTCGCCCTGGCTCTCGCTGTTGACAGGGCAAAGCGGCACGGGCAACGGAACGGTCACTTACTTTGTCGCAAAAAACGGAAGTTATGATCTAAGAGAAGCAAACATCTCGGTTGACATGCTGACACACCGCGTCAGGCAATCGAGGAAAGCGCAACTGCACTGCATTCTAAGTTTCAACCCGGCGAATCCGACCATCCCGGCAATCGGCGGCAACGGAACGATCAATGTAATGGGTAGTGACAAATGCGCCTGGCAGGCGGTAAGCGACAGCCCCTGGTTGACGATCACGAGTAGTCCGTTCGGACGAGGCAACGGCAGCATTACATTCTCGGTTGCGACAAACTTTGGAGCACAGACGCGTCAGGCAGCGATCTCGTTTGGAAGACAGTCCGGAGGTTTGGCGGTCACGCAAGATCCGAACCTTGCACCTGTTGTTAATGCAGGAGCAGACCAGGTAATCGCCTTGCCAAGCACGGCATTACTCAATGGCTCGGCAAGCGATGACGGAGTCGGCAACGGCGTAACGGTTTCGTGGAGCAAGTTGAGCGGACCTGAGTCAGTCTTATTCAGCGGCGCGCAGAACGCTGCAAACACTGCAATTTTCAGCACTCCGGGAATCTATGTTCTGCGAATGACGGCCAGCGACGGTTTTTTGACCGCAAGCGACGATGTTCAGATCACGGTCAATCCGGATCCCGTTCCGCCGCCGCCCGATCCGTCAACGACCGCGCCGCCGATCAACCCGACGGTCGCGACCAATCCGTTTGACGCGACCAAATTTCTCTACACGGGGCCAAACGCGATCCAAACCGGCGTGACTCCGGGAACGATCAAAGAGGAGAGCGTCGCGGTGCTTAGAGGGCGGGTTGTCAGTAAGACCGGCCAGCCGATCGTGAAGGCAAAGATCACGATCCTCGATCATCCCGAACTTGGCCAAACTCTGACTCGCGCGGACGGAATGTTCGACATCGTCGTCAACGGCGGCGGCGAGATCAATGTCAAGTATGAAAAGCTCGGATTTATGCCTGTCCAGCGAGAGGAGAGATCGGATTGGCAGGAATACGACTCGGTCGAAGATGTCGTGATGATACCGCATGACGGCAGCGTGACTTTCATCGATCTGAACTCAACCGCTCCCATCCAGGTCGCACAGAGCGGGCTCATTACGGACGCCAGCGGCACCCGCCGTTCGCGGCTTTTGTTCAAGCAAGGAACGACGGCGACGATGCGTCTGCCGGGCGGCTCGACGCAGCCGTTGACAGCGATGAACGTCCGCTCAACCGAATTCACGGTCGGCGCAAACGGACCCGAGACAATGCCCGGCGATCTGCCGCCGCTCAGCGCATTCACATACGCCGCTGGTTACACGGTCGACGAAGCCGTTGCCGCGAACGCAACTGAAGTTGCATTCAACCAGAGCGTCATTCAATACAATGAAAACTTTTTGAATTTTCCCGTCGGTACAAACATTCCTTCGGGGGCATTCGACGAGATAACAGGCATCTGGATGCCGTCGGCAAACGGCCGTGTCGTCAAAATACTTTCTATCACAAGCGGTGCTGCAAATCTCGATCTGAACGGAAGTGGAAATCCTGCAACCGACCCGGAATACGCTGCGCTCGGGATCAACACGGCTGAGCGCGAACAGCTCGCCGCGCTTTACGTGGTCAATCAAAGCTTGTGGCGCGTTCCTGTGATTCACTTCACATCATGGGATTCCAACTGGCCATATGGCCCGCCAGCAGGTGCCGAACCGCCCGGCGGCGACCCGCCACAGTGCGATACCTGAGTGGACGACGATTGTGAAGGCGCAGGTTGCGTCATCGGATTTGGAAATCAGACTTTAGGTGAAGAGATCGGCATCACCGGAACGACGCACTTCCTGCGTTACAGCAGCGAGCGGCAGAAAGGGCGCACTTCGAATCGCTCGCTCAAGATCGTGTTGAGCGGCGCGACCGTCCCCGCCAGTCTCAAACGTATAGATCTCGTCGTCTCAGTCGCGGGACGCGTGTTTGAACAGAGCTTCCCAGATCAGCCCGATCAGCTAACGAACTTCCAATGGGACGGTTTGGATGCGTACGGACGCGTTATGCAGGGCCGACAGCTCGCCAAGATCGATATCGGCTACGTTTACGACGGCGTCTATCAGAACACGGGGCAATTCGGCTACAACGGCAACGGCATCCCCATAACGGGAAGCACAACAAGGGGCGAGATCACGCTCCATCAGGTCCATCGATCCTATATCGGCAACCTCGACAGTCGAGCGTTGGGAATGGGCGGCTGGACGCTCGACGAACACCATTTCTACGATCCGACCGAGCGGGTGCTTTACGAAGGCAACGGCAAGCGGCGCAGTGTGCAGACCATCAGCAATGGAATTAATACGTTCGGCGGCGGCGTGTCAGGCTTTGATGGCGACGGAGGACACGTTAGTCAAGCGAAGTTCAGATGGCCATATGGAATCGGGTTCACGCCGGACGGTACGATATACGTTGCCGATTCGGGCAACTCTCGTATTCGAAAGATCGCACCGAACGGCACCGTAACAACCTTCGCGGGCAATGGCGGAGGCTGTAGTCCGGCCAATTTCCCGTGCGGCGATGGCGGGTTGGCGATCAATGCATCCATCGGCGGCGTTAATCGCGTTTTGGGCGCGCGCGATGGCAGCGTCTGTATAGGTGGCGGCCGCAACCTGTGGCGTGTCACAACTGACGGCATCCTTCGGCGGGTGGCGGGCCTAGCCTTGGATGGCTTTAGCGGTGACGGCGGACCGGCGCGCGACGCGCAAATCAGCAATGCCACCCGCTTTTACCCAACGCCCGACGGCAGCGTTTATTTGAGCGATATGCTCAATCAGCGCATTCGCCGTATCGATCCGAACGGAATAATCACTACCATCGCCGGAAACGGCACAATCGGCTTTAGCGGTGACGGCGGGCCTGCAACACAAGCTCAACTGAATTTTCCCGGCGATATTGTGGCGGCCCCCGACGGCAACGTCTACTTTATAGACCAAGACAACAACCGCATTCGCCGCATCGGGCCCGACGGCATCATATCAACTTACGCCGGCACTGGCGTTTTTGGCAGTTCGCCTGACGGATTGCCGGCGTTGCAGACCAATTTTGTTTTCCGCGCGGCTAATCAAATTGAATCAGGCTCAATGGCATTGGGACCCGACGGTTCGCTGTTTGTTGTCTCTTATGCAAATGTGAATGGCGGACGCGTTCGCCGCATCAAGCCCGACGGCATCGTGGAGGGCATCGCGGGCGTCAATGACCAAACCGCCGGCTTTAGCGGTGATGGCGGACCGGCACTACAGGCGCGTATGCGTCTCGCCGCTATTGGAGTTGCACCGGATGGCGTCATCTATGCCACCGGCGGCTTCAGCTTCGATTTCGACGAAAGTCGTATTCGCCGCATATCGTCGCCGTTGCCAAATTTTAACGGAACTCAGATCGCGATTCCATCCGAGGACGGCACTGAGCTTTACCAATTCGACGCACAAGGCAGGCACTTAGGAACCACAAACACGCTGACAAACGCGCCGGTCTTTACATTTAACTACGACAGCGCGGGACGCCTGACCAGCGTGGTTGACGGCGATAACAACACAACAACGATCGAGCGCGACGGCTTGGGTAATCCGACCGGCATTCGCTCGCCCTACGATCAACTGACTACATTCGCACGTGATGCGAACGGTTATCTTTCGACGATCACTAACCCGAACGGCGAGCAATATCAGTTCACATACAACACGGGCGGATTGATGCTGACGACGCGCGACCCGCGAAATAGTCAGAACACATTCACTTACAACGCGCTTGGTCAACTCATACGCGATGACGATCCGGCAACGGGTTTTCAAACCTTAACGCGCACTGACGCGGGCGCGAATTTCACCGTAACTCACGACACGGCGCTCAATCGACAAACCGCTTTTCAGATAAATAATCTCGCAAACGGCGACCGTCAGCGCATCAACACTTTGCCCGACGGCACACAGCAGAGTTTGCTCGAACGCGGCAACGGCACGGACACATACACAGACCCCGACGGAACGGTAACAAACGAAACGGCCGGCGGCGACCCGCGTTGGCGGCTGCAGTCTCCGATCACTACGAATACAACTATCGCCACACCCGGCGGTTTGAATTTCAACGCGACGTTCGGACGCGTCGCGACGCTCGCAACACTTGGCAACCCGTTAAGTCTTACCACGCAAACCGACACATTCAACATCAACGGCCGAACCTATACAAACTTGTTTACAGCAGCAAACAGGACATTTGCGCTAACCACACCACAGAATCGACAGGCGACACGGGTCATCGACACGCAAGGGCGGCTCACGCAATCGCAATTCGCCGACTTGAACGCGGGCAACTTCACCTACGACACGCGCGGGCGTTTGAGCATCGCCGCATTCGGCAGCGGAGCATTGACACGGGCCTTTAACCTTGCTTACAACCCGGCAGGATTTCTTTCCACATTCACGAACCCGCTCAATCAAACGACGAGTCTTGCTTATGACCTGGCAGGCCGTCAAACGCAGAGAACTTTGGCTGATGGCCGCAATATCGCGTTTGGCTATGACGCGGCAGGGAATCTCACTTCGTTGACACCGCCGGGAAGACCCGCACACACATTCACCTATACGCCGATCGATCTGGTTGCGTCATACACGGCGCCGAACGTCGGCGGTAACAGCACGACAACCTACGCTTACAATTTGGACCGACAGATAACCAGCATCACGCGCCCTGACGCGCTTCAAATCAATTATGCTTATGACATGGCGGGACGCTTGCAAACCCTGAGCGTGCCGAATGGCAGCTATACCAATGCCTATAGCGCGACGACGGGTTTGTTATCGAGCATCACCGCGCCCGGCGGCGGCGGCGTGGCTTATCAATACGACGGTTTCTTGGCGACGCGTCAAACTTGGACCGGAACAGTCTCGGGCAATGTCTCGCAAACTTACGACAACAATTTCCGCATTGCGTCGCAGAGCATCAACGACGCGAACACGATCAATTTCACTTACGACAATGATAATTTTTTGACAGGTGCGGGCAGCCTCGCTCTCACGCGCAATGCGGTAAACGGATTGCTGACAGGCTCATCACTGACTAACGTGAACGACACATTCACTTACAACGGTTTTGCCGAACCGACAAACTACAACGCCAAGTTCATGACAACGACGCTTTATGACGTAGGCTACAGTTACGACAAACTCGGCCGCATCACGCAGAAGGTCGAAACCATCGGCGGCACGACGACGACTTACGCTTACGGTTATGATCCGACGGGAAGATTGACGACAGTAACGCTCAACGGCGGTCCGCTGCCGATGGTAACTTACACATATGACAGCAACAATAACCGCACAAGCATTAACCTCAGCGGCATCGTCACCAACGGAACTTACGACGCACAAGACCGCCTGACAAGTTATGGCGGCACGACTTACGCATACACGCTCAATGGCGAACTCCAGAGCAAAACAAACGGCGCAAACACGACGCAATACGGTTATGACGTTCTTGGAAACTTAAGAAACGTAACATTGCCAAACGGCACAGCCATCGAATATCTGATCGACGGTCAGAATCGTCGCATCGGCAAGCGTGTCAACGGCACGCTTACACAAGGCTTTCTCTATCAAGACCAGCTCGAACCCGTTGCCGAACTCGACGGGTCGAATAATGTCGTCAGCCGCTTTGTCTACGCCAGCCGCCGCAACACGCCGGACTACATGATTCGAGGCGGCGTGACATATCGGATCATCACTGATCAGGTCGGCAGCGTTCGGCTTGTCGTTGATGTGGCAACGGGAAGCATTGCCCAACGCATTGACTACGACGAGTTCGGCGTTGTCTTGACCGATACGAATCCGGGCTTTCAACCTTTCGGATTCGCGGGCGGGCTTTACGATACACTAACGCGATTGACTCGATTCGGCGTGCGGGATTACGATGCTGAAACAGGAAGATGGACGGCGAAAGACCCGATCCTTTTCGCCGGCCGCAGCACAAATTTGTATAACTACACTTTTGCCGATCCCGTAAACTTTGTCGATCCTGACGGTGCGAAAGCTAAGCCCTGCCCCGATGGTGGCGGCGGGCCTGGCGGCGGTCCGGGTGGAAATGGTCCTGGCGGTCCAAGTGGTCCGGGTGGAAGTGGTCCTGGCGGCGGTCCGGGCGGCGGTGGCCCTGGCGGTGGTCCGGGCGGCGGTGGTCCCGGAGGATCTGGCGGAGGTTCAGGCGGCAACGTAATCAATCAGACGATAAGTGGAACTTTGGGCTTAATTTTATCTGGATTAACTAACGGCGGCAACGCCAGTTTCGGTGAACCAAGCACTTTGCCAGGGGATTCGAGTACGCTCAATCAGACCTACGATCCGGTTCCGGCACCGCTTCCACCAGGCGGCAGTGGCGGTGTTTAGTCGTCATTTGATCACTATATTCACGAGCCGTTTCGGAACGACAACGACCTTGACGATCTCTCTGCCACTCGTGAGTTCGCGCACTTTTTCGTTTGACAAAGCCATTTGCTCAAGCTCTTCGTTCGTGGCGTCGGGCGAGGCCGTCAAGCGATGACGCAGCTTGCCGTTGACCTGAACGGCGATCTCGATCTCATCAGCCTTGGCAAGCTCATCTTTGTATTCCGGAAAACGGGCGCCGTTTGCCAGCATGCCTCTCTCGTCACCGGTCAGAACCGAGTACAATTCCTCAGCGGTGTGCGGTGCAAACGGCGTAAGCATTAGCGTCAGAGCCGTCAACGCCTCGCGAACGGCGGCGGCCTCATCGTCGCTCGCGCCATCGAGTTCTATATCAGCGATCTCGTTCGACAACTCCATCAACGCCGCAACCGGCGTGTTAAATTGCAAAGTCTCAAACGCATCGCTTACACGTTTTATTGTTTGGTGTGCTTTTTGCCGAAGTTTCTTGTCAGAACCGCCTGCTGTAGCGGGCGGTTGAACGGTTGCACTGTGCGACCTTAAACCACCCGCTACCGCAGGGGGTTCCGACTTAGCGGTCCATTTGTGCGCAAGGCGCCAGACGCGCTGCAAAAACCGCACGGCGCCCTCGATGCCCGCTTCGTTCCAGACAAGCTCGTTCTCGATCGGCGCGGCGAACATTACGAACAAGCGCGTCGCATCGGCGCCGTAGATCTCGACCATCTCGTCCGGGTCAACTCCGTTGCCCTTGGATTTTGACATCCGTTCGATGGCATGACGCAGAGATTTTTGATTTTGGATTTTGGATTTCGGATCATCGGTCGGATCAGACTTAACGCGTGCCGACGTGATCTTTCCTTTACCGTCGCGCTCGACGGCGACCTGATCGGCCGGGAAGTAAACTCGTTTTCCGCTTGAGTCGTCAAAGAACGTCTCGCCGACGACCATGCCTTGCGTCAACAAACGCTTGAACGGTTCGTTGAAGGTGACAAGCTCCATATCGCGCATCACCTTTGTCCAGAACCGCGCGTAGATCAAGTGCATGACAGCGTGATCGTCGCCCCCGATGTATTGATCGACGGGCGTCCAATAGGCAACTTCGTTCGGGTTGAAGGGCAAGATCTCGTTGTCGGGATCGACATAACGATAGTAATACCAACTCGAGTCCACAAACGTATCCATCGTGTCCGTTTCGCGCCGGGCCGGGCCGTCGCATTTCGGACACTTCGTGTTGACAAACTCAGGCACCCTTGCGAGCGGCGATTCGCCCGGGCCCGAAAAATCGGCGGTCTCGGGAAGTTCAACCGGCAGGTCGTCGAAATTTACCGGCACCGTGCCGCAAGCGTCGCAATAAACGATCGGTATCGGCGCACCCCAAAACCGCTGACGCGAAATGCCCCAGTCGCGCAAACGATACGTCGTCGCCGCCTCACCAAAACCGTGCTTTTGGGCGTATTCGGCCATCTCTTTCTTTGCCGCCTCGCTTGTTTTTCCGTTCCAGAAATCCGAATGAACGAGCACGCCGTATTCGGTAAACGCATCTTCGAGAGCAAACGCATGCATCGAGTGATGTTCGTGAACAAGATGCGGCTCGGAGATAACCTGACGGATCGGCAAGTTAAATTTCTTTGCAAATTCCCAGTCGCGCTCGTCGTGGGCCGGAACGCTCATAACGGCGCCAGTCCCGTATTCCATCATCACGTAGTTGCCGACCCAGACAGGCAGCTCTTCGTGACTGAACGGATTTATCGCTTTGAGGCCGGTGTCGATACCGTCTTTTTCGATCTCGACCTCGTGGTCTTTTGGCTTTGCGTTCTCGGCACGGATGAACGCGATCTTTTGCGCGACGTCCTCAGCAAAGTTGTCCATGTTCGCCTGTATAACCGGGTGCTCGGCCGCGAGGACGATCGAATTTGCGCCATAGATCGTGTCGATCCGCGTCGTGAAAATGCGAACACGATTTTTGCCGTGATCGCTTTTGCTGGTGACGCCATCGACGATCGGACACGAAAACAAAGACTCGCCATGGGCGAGAATCTCAAAATCGACGTACGCGCCGGTCGAGCGGCCGATCCAATCCTGCTGGCGTTTCAAGACATTTTGCGGCCAGCCGTCCTCGATCTCGGCCATGTCGTCCAGCAACTGATCGACATAATTCGTCGTGCGCAAAAACCATTGTTCGAGATCTTTCTTCGTCACCGGGTTGCCGCAGCGCCAGCAGAGACCACCGCTCGCCTGTTCGTTCGAGAGAGTCGCCTGGTCGTGGGAGCACCAGTTGACCTGCGTCATCCGTTTGTAGGCGAGGCCCATCTCGTACATTTTGAGAAAGAACCATTGGTCGAATTTGTAGTACTCCGGCCGATGCGCCGCCATCTGCCGCGACCAGTCGTAGCTTACGCCCAGGCGCTCGAGCTGACCGCGCATAGCAAGGATGTTCTGTTCCGTCCACTCGCGCGGGTTGACGCCGCGTTTTATCGCCGCGTCCTCGGCTGGCTGACCAAACGAGTCCCAGCCGATCGGATGCAGCACATTAAAGCCGCGGAGACGCTTGTACCACGCCAGAGCGTCGCCCGCCGAGTAATTGCGAACGTGCCCCATGTGCAGATTGCCCGACGGATACGGCAGCATCTCGAGCTGGTAGAACTTTGGCCGCTCATCGCCCGCCTCGGCGTGAAATGCGTTTGCAGCGGCCCACTTCCGCTGCCATTTTTGCTCGATCTTTTTTGCAAAGTACTTCTCGTCCATCTTCGTAAAATAAAAGGTTAAGTCTAGCGGATTAGCCGCCGGCTATCCACTTAAAGAGTTTTGTTTGTTTGATTTGTGAGTATTCGCCGCGTCGCGAAGAAACTGTGTTTTCCGCGAGCGGCTACGTAAGGGCGAGGTTGTTCTTGCCTAACAACATGCTTTGAGTTTAGTAAATGATATTGGTCGTGTCCAATATTTCTTCTTTTTCTTTGTGGCCGTCGAGTCTTTCGGTGAAATAGAAGCACGCGCACGCGGAATACCAGATCGACAACAATTTTCCAGCCGCAGAAGAAAATTCTTCTGTTTTTCGAGGCGATTTGTTTTAATTTAGTTAAATGCAAGGCACGAAGAAACAAAGTGAAGCGACGCTTCTCGGTTATTACAACGACGTTCGCTCGGCGACCGAAAGGCTCTGCGAACCGCTTGAGATCGAGGATTACATTCCCCAGCCGATCGTTGACGTCAGCCCCCCAAAGTGGAACATTGCGCATACGACGTGGTTCTTTGAGGAAATGATCCTCAAAAGATTTGCGCGTGATTACACGGCCTTCGACCCGAACTTCGGTTTCCTATTTAACAGCTATTACAACTCGATAGGCGAGCGCTCGCTCCGTGACCACCGCGGCGATCTGAGCCGCCCGACGGTCGCACAAGTTTTTGCATATCGAAAATACGTTGATGCGGAGATGGTAAAGTTGCTCGATCATTCGAATCCGCAATCCGCAATCCGCAATCCGCAATTCAAGGATCTTGTTACGCTCGGACTCAACCACGAGCAGCAGCATCAGGAACTTTTTCTTACCGACCTCAAATATACGTTTAGCGTCAATCCGCTTTTTCCGGCCTATCGCGAAAGCTATTTTCCAGAAGTGGAGGCCGACGCAGGCGAGGCCAGGTTTGTCGGACTCGAAGGTGGTCTTTACGAGATCGGTTTTAGCGGCGAAGGTTTTTGCTTTGACAACGAACTTGCGCGACACAAAGTCTGGCTCGACGATTTTCAGATCTCGAATCGGCTCGTCACGAATGCCGAGTTCATGGAGTTTGTTGAATCCGGCTGCTATCAGGATCATCGTCTCTGGCACTCTGAGGGCTGGGACTGGGTTAATCAAAACGGCGTGAACTCACCACTCTACTGGCATTTTCGCGACGGCGAGTGGCTGCAGTTCACGCTCGGCGGATTGCGCCCTGTGGCGATGGACGCACCGGTTTGTCACGTTTCGTTTTACGAGGCCGCGGCATTTGCAGAATGGAAGGGCATGCGTCTGCCGACCGAGTTCGAGTGGGAAGCCGCGAACGCACAATTCGATTGGGGAAAGCGCTGGGAGTGGACCAACTCGGCTTATCTCACGTATCCGGGTTTTAAGAAAGCCGCCGGAGCCGTCGGCGAATACAACGGCAAGTTCATGATAAATCAGATGGTGCTGCGCGGCGCCTCGGTAGCCACGCCCGAGGGTCATAGTCGTCCAACATACAGAAACTTTTTTCACCCGCACTTAAGATGGCAATTTACGGGAATAAGACTCGCGAAATAAGGAATATTAGACGCTGATAAAGGCAGATGACGCAGATTAGAGAAAATTTTATCTTGGCTCGATCTGCGTAGTCCGCGCAAATCTGCGGCCAGGCATTTTTATGCAAAGTTCGACGACACCTGAATTGACCCAATTTGCCGAGGATGTGCTCGCCGGACTGTCCTCGACGCCGAAACATCTGTCTTCAAAATATTTCTATGACGACGAAGGCTCCCGGCTTTTTCAAGAGATCATGAAGCTGCCCGAGTACTATCTGACCGGCTGCGAACAGGAGATCTTTGAGGAACAGACGGACGCGATCCATCGCGAATTTGCGAACGGCAAGAACGAATTTGACCTTATAGAACTCGGTGCGGGCGATGGAACAAAGACCGCCGTGTTGGTCGAGCATTTTTTGAAAGCGGGAGCCGATATTTCGTATTCGCCGATAGATATTTCGCAGGAAGCGCTCGATGCGTTGACTGAAAAATTCAATGCCAAATTTCCTGCTTTGAAAATGGACGCGCGAAACGGCGACTACTTTAACATTCTTCGCTCGCTCAAGAATGGCGACCGCCGTCGCAAGGTTCTGCTCTTTTTGGGATCGAATATCGGTAACTTTACGCGAAAACAGTCGGTAGCATTTTTTCGGGCGTTGCGCGAGGTCATGAACGAGAACGACCTGTTGTTTGTCGGCGTTGACCTGCAAAAAGATCCTCACGTCATCGCTGCCGCATATGACGACGCAGCCGGCATAACGGCCAGGTTCAATCTCAATCTGCTGTCGCGCATCAACCGTGAACTCGGAGCCGACTTTGACCTCGACAAATTTACTCACTACGCAAACTACCGCCCGATCGAAGGATCGGCCCGCTCATACCTCGTGAGCCGCGAAAAGCAAACCGTTCATGTTGCCGTGCTTCGTAGAGATTTTGAATTCGAACAGTGGGAAGCCGTTTTTATGGAGATCTCGCAAAAATACTCGCTCGCAATGATCGATGACCTTGCGCGCGAAAGCGGTTTTGAGATAAAACACAACTTTTTCGACCGCAGAAAGTACTATTGCGACTCGCTTTGGCGTCCGTGTCCTTAGCCTGTTTGTCAGTAGCCCGCACGTAAGTAAGGGCTGCTGTAGAATATGCGCTAGTGGTAGCCCTCATTCGCACACAGGCCACAGACACATTGCTTATGAACATCACCGTTCTCCGCTACGACACTATCGACTCGACGAACACCGAGGCTGCAAATCAGGCGCGACAGGGCGCGGGCGAAGGCTTGTGCGTCGTCGCGCGCCGGCAAACCGCAGGACGTGGCCGACACAGTCGAACCTGGATATCCGAAAAAGATTCGGGGCTCTATTTCAGCATTGTTCTGCAGCCGAATTTTGACGCAAAGCGCTTGCCGCTTATTACTCTGATGACGGGCGTCGCGGTTTGTGACACGCTCGGCGAGCTCGGTCTAAAACCTGATATCAAATGGGTGAACGATCTTCTGGTCAATGAAAAGAAAATAGGCGGCATTCTCGCCGAGACGGTCGAGACGCCGACCGGAGTTGCCGTTATCGTCGGCGTCGGCATAAATTTACGCGCGAGCAATTTCACGCCTGAGATCGCAGATACGGCCACGTCGATCGAGAACGAGTTATCGAAAAAGGTCTCAGCTGATGAGATCGCCGCGATCCTGACGCGGTACATCATCTATTTTTACGAGATGCTCAAGCAAGAAACCGGCGCCGAGGACATTTTGAACGAGTGGCAAAAACGTTCGTCGTATTTTTGCGGCAAGAGCGTTCGCGTGGCTCTCGCGGACAGTATCGTCGAGGGCATAACGGACGGCCTCGAAGAAAACGGAGCGCTTCGTGTGAAGACCAGCGACGGTTTGGTTAAAATTGTTCAGGCTGGTGATGTCGAGCGGCTGCGTCGAATCTAGGCCCGAAATGCTCTAAAATATCAACGTGACCAAACGACTTTCAGAGGTTCACCCCGTTCTTTATCACACACGCATCTGGCAAAAGCGCGCCTTTCGCACGCTTGCGGATCTGTCAGTAAATTTCGCGACTAAGAAAATATCCGACGATCTTGAATTCACGTGCAAAAAACACCAGTCGCTGCTCCGCCGCAAGCTTGGCGACTCAGACCCGCAACTGCAAGACAACAAGGTCGTAAATCTAAAAATCGCCTGCCCGACGATCGACGGTTTGCTGATAAATCCGCGCGAGACGTTTTCGTTTTGGCGGCGGGTCGGCGAAGCAACGGCGGAAAAAGGCTATCTCGAGGGCATGCAGCTCTCACGTGGGCTTGTCGTTCGCGGTATCGGCGGCGGGCTGTGTCAGTTGTCTAATCTACTGTATTGGATGGCACTGCACACGCCGCTAAAAGTCGTCGAGCGTCATCATCACAGCTTCGATCCGTTTCCCGACGAGAACCGCGTTCTGCCGTTCGGCTCGGGCTGTGGCGTGTTTTACAACTACATCGATCTACGGTTCTTCAATCCGACCAATATTACGTTTCAAATCAAGGTGTGGGTAACGGATGACCATCTCAAGGGAGCGATCTTGTCCGATATCGAGATGCCGCACAGCTACCACATAACCGAAAAGAACCACCGCTTTTTGCCCGATGGCGACAAGACTTTCCGGGAAAACGAGATCTGGCGAGTTTGCTTTGACCGCCGCACCGGCGAGCGTATTCGCGAGGAACTGATCGTCAAGAACCGGGCCGAGGTAAAGTACGAATTGAATTTTTCCACCGCAGCGTGTACCGTTTAGATAACTTTTATGAGTAATGAGTTTGACCACGAGCCTGACTGGGACCTAGGCGATGATCTCGAAGATTTTGACGAAGGATTGGCCGAGTTTGACGAATTCGACGACGAATTCGAAGGCGTTGCCGTGCGTACGGCGGTCATGCAAAAGGACCAAATGATCGCGTTGCTCTGCATTAAAACCGCCGCAATGGGCGCCGCGATCTGCCGCGTCGATCCGCGAGAAGATCGCCCAGCCGTGCAGATCTACGACGACCCTAACGCCGCCGTCGAGTGGTTTAGCAAGAGTCTTCGCACGAGCAAACGCAACGGCTGGAACGTTGTTTACGACGGTCTGCCGCTGCAAGGCTAGTCTGAACCGCCTGCGGTAGCGGGTGGTTGACCGAAAAACTTCTCAATTTAAATTATGATCGCGAACGCTAATCTTAAACCACCCGCTACCGCAGGTGGTTCCGACTTGTTGAATGCTGCTTGCAATTGATATCGGAAATTCCCAAGTTAAGTGTGGCATATTCGACCACGAAAACCTTGTCTCAAAAATATCGATACCCACATCGCGTGACATCACGTCCGACGCTCTCGCTTCGCTTTTATCCGACAAGATAACTTGGCCGATAGATGCAGCGATCATTAGCTCGGTCGTCCCGGAGGTTGACGGCGCCTTTAGAGAATTTGTTATCGCCGGGTTCAACCTCGCTCCGATCTTTGTTAACCACGAACTGGATCTCGGTCTGAAGATAAATTATCAACCCCCGGGCGACGTAGGAGCGGACCGCCTCGTGAACGCGTTTGCCGCCACTGAGAAATACGGTGCACCGTGCATCGTTTGCAGCTTTGGCACGGCGACCGTGACCGATGTCGTAAACGCGAGCCGTGAATTTGTCGGCGGTCTGATCGCCCCGGGCATCAAAACGCTCGCCGCCGCTCTCAAGCTCACGACCTCAAAACTACCCGAAGTCAATATCGAGAAACCCGACAACGTAGTTCAAAACACGACCGTCGGCGCGATTAGATCGGGGGTCGTGCATGGTTATTTTGCATTGGTCGAGGGGTTGATAGCCGGTGTAAAAAAGGAATCCGGTAGCGAGTTGAAAGTGATCGCCACCGGCGGTTTTGCCCAGATGATCGCGGAGAATACCGATCAGATCGATGTCGTTGACAAAGATCTCACGCTCGAGGGACTGCGGCGCCTTTACGCGCGGATTCACGCGTAAGTTTGTAAGAATCTTGGCTTGCGCCGCGCCTTTGTCGTCTGCTCGAATGAGTATGCGATCTTTATCAATGTTGCCTCCGACCACGCCCGGCCAAAGAATGACACGCCGATCGGCAACTCCTTTGCAAAACCCGCGGGCACGGTTATGTTCGGGTAACCAGCAACCGCCGCCATCGACGAGCTGGACACGTAGCCGCTGCCACAATCGCCGTTAACCGTGTCGATCATCCATGTAGGCGAGTTCGAAGGGGCGAAGATCGCATCGAGCTTGTTTTTATTCATCGCCTCGTCTATGCCTTCGTCACGCGAATATTTGCGACACGTCTCGAGCGCGTCGCGATACTCCTTTGAGTTGAGATCGCCTTTCTTCGCCGACGACTCGAGAATGCCTTGCTTAAAGTACGGCATCTCTCTCGCGGCGTTGTCGGCGTTGAACTTGATGAGATCGTCGAGCGTTTTGTAACGAGCCCCGCGAGCGCGCAGATACTTTTCCAACCCGTCCTTAAATTCGTATTGCAAAACGAGGAACTCGGCATCGCCAAATTTGCGCGAATTTGGGAATTTCACATCGACGAGCACGGCTCCCGCCTTTTTCATTGTTTCAACCGCCGCATCGAGGACGGCATCAACTGCTGCGTTGCGTCCCCAATAATCTCGGGCAACGCCGATCCGCGCGCCTCGCAGGCCATCGGCTTTCAAGAAGTTCGTATAGTCCACCTTTTCGCGTTTGCCGGTCGTCGCCGGATCGCTGCCGTCAGCAGCATCGATGGCTGTCAGCACTGCCGCGGCATCCGCCACGGAACGGCACATCGGCCCGGCCGTGTCTTGCGATTCGGCGATCGGAATAATGCCGCTGCGTGACGCAAGTCCAATTGTGGGCTTAATGCCGACGATGCCACATATCGATGAAGGACAGACGATCGAGCCGTCGGTTTCGGTGCCGATGCCGACGGCGGCGAGATTTGCGGCAATTGCGGCCCCTGTGCCGGACGATGAGCCGCACGGATTGCGGTCGAGAATGTATGGATTGCTCGTTTGCCCGCCGCGACCCGACCAGCCGCTGATCGAGTCGTTATCGCGAAAATTCGCCCACTCGGACAGGTTTGTTTTGCCAAGAATGACGGCGCCTGCCTCGCGCAGTTTCTGAACGATGAACGCGTCGCGTGTCGGCGTGGGTGCATCGACGAGCGCGAGGCTGCCGGCGGTGGTTTTCATCTTGTCCGCCGTATCGATGTTGTCTTTTATCACGACCGGGATGCCGTGCAGCGGCCCGCGTATCTTTCCGCCGCGTCGCTCGCGATCCATCTGAGCCGCGATCGTGAGAGCGTCCGGGTTGAGCTCGATGATCGAGTTGATCTTTTTATCGAGGTTTGCGATCCGCGCCAGATAATTCTGAGTAATAGAGCGCGACGTCGATCTGCCGGATGACATCGCCGCTTGCAACTCGACCGCTGTCACCTCTTCGATCTTAAACGTCTGCGTCGAGCCGTTAGCGAAACCAGCTCCAACGACCAATGATGCCCCGGTCATTGCCGACCTTTCTAAAAACTGCCGCCTATCGATCATTTTTTTTCACCTCTTATTGTTAGCGGATTATAGCAGACACAAACAAGTTGGTTATACTGCAGTTCAGATGGATCCACGCCGAAATGAAATTCCCCCGCCAAAGTTGGTCTCCGCGCTGCGGAATCACAACTTGCTGCCGGCGATCGTCTTTTTGCCGACGAGGCGGCGTTGTGACGAGGCGGCAAGCGAAGTCGCCGCCGACAAATCGCAGCGAGCCGATCCTGAGAGACAAGTTGGGCGACAGCAAATTTTTGACGAGTTTGTTATCGATAACCCCGAGGTCGCAGATCATAAACACGCGAAATTGATCGTCCGTGCCGGCGTCGCTGCGCATCACGCAGGGCATATACCGTCTTGGAAACTGTTGATAGAAAAGATGATGAGTGCGGGGTTGTTGAACGCCCTCTTTGCCACCTCGACGGTCGCGGCTGGGGTTGATTTTCCCGCGCGGAGTGTGGTGATCACAAACGCCGACACTCGCGGGAACGACGGTTGGCGACCGCTGTCGGCAAGTGAACTGCAGCAGATGACTGGGCGTGCGGGGCGACGCGGACGCGATAACGTCGGTTTTGTCGTGCTCGTGCCGGGACAGTTTCAAAATCCCCGAAAGATCGCGGAGCTGTTGAGTTCAAAACCCGACCCTCTCGAGAGCCAATTTCGCGCAAACTATATTAGCTTATTGAATCTGCTCGACGCGTTTGGAAATTTTGAACAAGTGAGGAATATCGCGACGCGCAGCTACGCGACTTTCCGCAACCCGAATTCCGCAATTCGCAATCAGGAGATCTGGCGTCAGTTTGAAAATCTCGCACGCGTGCTCGATCATTTTGGATATTTGGAGTTTGGGAGCGAAAAGGTTACCGACTCGGGCAAATGGCTTGCCGACCTACGCATCGACCGTCCGCTGCTCGTCGGCGAAGCTCTGAAGCATGGCGTATTTGACGAACTTACGCACTCGCATGCGTCGGGATTGATGGCATCGGTAGCGGCGGACGTGACTCGTAACTATGGCGAAATGCACGCATCGCGGAAGATGAACGATGTTCTTTCAAATTTCGAAAATCTCGTTGTTGCTGTTTCCAATGTGGAATTTAGACACAGGGTCGTGCCCGCTGAGGAGATAAATTACTCGGCGGCTGCCGTCGCCGAACGTTGGACCGCAGGAATGACGTGGGATGAACTGGTCGACAGAACAAAGGCGGAAGAGGGTGATCTTGTTCGTCTTCTGTCTCGTACCGGTGAAGCCCTCAAACAACTTGCAAACCTCGGCAGCTCAAACCCAAAAGCCGCGGCAATTGCATCGGCCGCGTCTGACGCTATGCTGCGCGAACCGGTGCGGTGACAAGGATTGTGATCCCGGTCACATAACCAACAGGGAGGAATAGCTAAGTTTTACATTGGCGGTTGAGCGCGTAAGTCGTTGCATTTCATGAACCTTAGAGTATTCAAACTTGCGATCGTCGGGGTTGCCATCGGTGCAGCCGTTGGAATCGGTTTGTTCACATTTGTTTATGCCAAGGGCTACTCGTACATGAGCAATGATGCGGTCGCCTGCGCAAACTGTCACATTATGAATGAGCAGTACGCAGGCTGGCAAAAGTCGAGCCACAGGGCCGTCGCGACCTGCAACGACTGTCACGCGCCGCATGATTTCTTTGGCAAGTATGCAACAAAGGCGTCGAACGGCTTTTGGCATTCTTATTACTTTACTTTTAACAATTTTCACGAACCGATACAGATCTCGGGTAAGAATCTACAGGTCGCAGAAGCGTCGTGTCGTCACTGTCACTCTGAGCTGACAGCGTCGATAACCGCTCACCAGACTGGTCGTGAAGAGGACATTTCGTGCATACGCTGCCATCGCTCCGTTGGACACATGCACTGATCAAGATTATGGAAAACGAAAATTCTGCAAACACGCCTGAATCCAGATCTCCGAAAGGATATAGCGTTAAGCTTCTCGCGCTGGTTGCCGTTATCGCCGCACTGGCCGCGATCCTCGGCGGCGCCTTGCTGACAAACATTTTCGAGCGCAAACAGGAAGGCAAAAATCCGTTCTTTCGCGTGGTCGAACTCAACGATGACACTGTCGATCCGGCAATTTGGGGAAAGAACTTTCCGCTGCAATACGATGGTTACAAACGCACCGTCGATCAGGTTCGCACGCGTTACGGTGGCAGCGAGGCCGTGCACAAAACGCCAAAGGACAGCGACCCGCGATCGATCGTTGCACAGTCCCGTCTTGAAGAAGATCCCCGACTAAAGGCGATGTGGGACGGGTATGCTTTTGCCGTAGATTTTCGCGAGGAGCGTGGGCACGCATTCATGCTCGACGATCAGACCTTTACCGAACGGCAGGATGTCGTCAAACAGCCGGGGAGCTGCATAAATTGCCACGCCTCCGCATACGCTGCATACAAGAAACTCGGTAACGGCGATATTTTTGCGGGCTTCGACGCGCTGAACAAGATGCCATACTTCGAGGCGCGCAAGGAAGTTTCCCATCCCGTGGCATGCATCGATTGTCACGATTCGCTGACCATGGCGCTGAGGATAACGCGACCGGCCTTTATGACCGGCATTAAGGCGTTCAAGGCGTCACAGGGCGTTAAGGATTATGACGTTAATCGCGATGCGACTCGTCAGGAGATGCGCTCGTTCGTTTGCGGTCAGTGCCACGTCGAGTACTATTTCAAAGGCCCGGAGAAGACTCTTACCTATCCATGGCAGAACGGACTGAAGATCGAGAACATCATCGCCTATTACGACGAAGTGAAACACAAAGATTGGGTTCACAAGCGAACCGGAGCCGAAGTGCTAAAGGCGCAACATCCCGAGTTTGAACTGTTCAGTCAAGGCATTCACTCGCGTGCCGGCGTTGCATGCGCCGATTGCCACATGCCTTACACGCGCGAGGGCGCGATGAAGATCAGCGATCACCATGTCCGCAGCCCGCTGCTAAATATCAACCAGTCGTGTCAGACGTGTCACAAGGCGGATGAGAATGAGTTGAAGTTCCGTGCGGAGGCGATTCAAACGCGCACGTTCGAGATGCGGAACCTCGCGATGAACGCACTGCTCGATCTGATAAACGAACTTCAAAAAGCAAAAGACGCCGGTCGAGCAGACGGCGAGCTGGCCGCCGCTCGTGACTATCAGCGTAAGGCACAGTTTTACCTCGATTTTGTCGAAGCTGAAAATTCAATGGGCTTTCACGCTCCGGCTGAGGCCGTGCGCATCCTTGGCGAGTCGATAAATTTTACGCGGATGGGTTTGATGGCTCTAACCGGCGTCCAGCCGACCCACACGGCAAAGCCGGTAACGGGCGCGGCGCCCTAGCTGAGCGGTTTTATCATTTCGAACTGACGAACAACCTCAACGAAACCGCGGGAGGCGAAAAGTTGCATCGCCGCGGTCAGGGATGTATCGGAATTGACGATCCGCACGTCATGTTCGGGGTTACGAGTGTTGTGAACGTGGGCTAATAACATCGTCGCTATGCCTTGGTTCCGGTGAGCTCGGTCGACAGCGAGCTGTGCAACGCCGCCCATTGCCTTTGAGTAAATGACATACCCGACGCAGACGTCGCCGGAGAACGCGCCCACTATCCGCTTAGACTCCGGGACGCGCCCTATCGAGGCCGGAGAGTTTTGCCACGAAGGCCAAGCGTCCCAAAAGCTCTCAAACAGCGGCCAGTCGGCCTCAAGGATCTCGCAAAGATCGAATCGCTCTCGTGTCTGATCGTCAGGGTTTTCAAAATTCTCGCTCTTAAGCAACACCAGCTCGCGACGTATCTCAAAGCCGAGTTTTTTATACAAATTGACCGCTGCCTCGTTCGTCGTGATCACCTCGAGAAGAAACTGCTCAACGCCCTCGGCCTTGAAAGCCGGCAGCATAAGGTCGAACATCGCGGTGCTAATTCCTTGTCGGCGTTTATCCGGGATCACACCCGTGCCTGCGTCATAAACCGTTTTTAGGCCGTTCCACTCGCCAAAACCGTTTAGCGAAAATCCGATCATCTTGTCACCCTCAAAACAGCCGACGCTGCGGCAAACATCCACTGCGTTTGTATCAAGATGCTGATGAAACTGGGGCTCGGTGAGTGTCGATGGCAAGGTGTAGTCCGAAAAAGCGTCGTTGAACGTTTCGAAAAGTTGGTCAAGATCAGTCTCGCGCAAAAAGCGGCATTGCCGGGAAGCTGTTTGGTTTCGCATAACCGTCTGATAATATTAGAGAGCGTCGCCCGTGAAAACGCGGATTAGGCAATTATAGTATTGACATTTTGAAATGCAAGTTTTATTAGCAGACGAATATGGTTTTTGTTTTGGGGTCGAGCGGGCTGTCGAGATGGTCGAGGAGGCCGTTTCGAAGGGCGAGACGGTACGCAGCCTCGGCCCGCTAATCCATAACAAACAGGAAATGCAGCGTCTTGCGCATGAGGGCGTGACGGCGATCAGCGAGCCCGTGCAGATCGGCCGCGGCGAAACGGCCGTGATTCGTGCGCACGGTGTGACGCCCGATGTGCAAAGGGAACTTGAGGAAACGGCTTCGAAGGTCGTTGACGCGACTTGTCCTTTCGTAACTCGCGTGCAAAAGCTCGCCGCCCGCGCTGCCGCGCAGGATCGTCATGTTGTTATCGTCGGTGCTCCTGATCATCCCGAAATGATCGGCGTAAAAGGCTACGCGCCCGACCACGCTTTTATTATTCGCGACGAGACCGAGATCGACACGTTGCCGCGGCTTCGCCGGCCGCTCGTTGTTTCGCAGACGACGATCAAATCAAAAACATTCTTCGACACGGCCGAGGCCGTTAAATCAAAAACCGACGACGATGTCGAGATCGTAAACACGATCTGCTCGGCAACACGCGACCGTCAGGACGCAGCCCGCGCACTCGCCGGCATGGTCGATGCATTTTATATTATCGGCGGCCGCCATTCGTCAAACAGCGTCAAGCTACTCGCCGTCTGCAAAGAGCAATGCGAAAAGAGTTTTCTTATCGAAACCGAAGAGGAGATAAATGACGCGGATCTGATAGGCGTAGAAAAAGTCGGTGTAACAGCCGGCGCGTCAACGCCCGAATGGTTGATACAAAAGATCGTCAAGCACCTCGAGGCGGTCGGCAACACCCGCGACACTAGTCTCAAACCATAGGTTCGCCCACGGAACAAACTAAAAGCACGAATTCGGAAATCTGATTTTCGGTTCTTTGGTTTTTTTCGTGGGCCGATCTTTTCTTACTTCTTCAACCACCCAAACAAAGCATCGACCGTAATGTCGCGATTTGTTTCGTAGATCGCTTTTGTGAGCGGCACGTTCATAGGACAAACTTTTACGCAGTTTTGTGCGTTGCCGCAGTTTGTGATGCCGTCGTCACCAAGCAGACCGTTCAGACGATCTTCTTTTGTGATCTCGCCGACCGGGTGCATGTTAAAGAGCCGAGCCTGGGCGATCGCCTGCGGGCCTATGTAGCCGTCGTCACCGTATTGCGGACACGCCTCGAGACAGCAGCCGCATGTCATGCAGCGTGAATAGGCGTAGCGCTCCTGCGCGACCTCGTTTGAGATCTGCGGCCCCGGCCCGAGATTGTAGCTGCCGTCGAGTTCGATCCACGCCTCGACCTGCTTGAGGTGATCGAACATCTTTGAGCGGTCAACTTTGAGATCGCGGACATTCGGGAACTTCGACATCGGCTGCAGCGTCACAGTGTCGCTTTTTGATTCGAGTAAAAGGTCGTCGATAAGCGCCGAACACGATTGCCGTACGCGTCCGTCGATGACCATCGTGCAAATGCCGCAAACCTGTTCGAGACAGGACATATCCCAGACCGGCGGCGTTGTCTGTTTGCCCTCGATCGTTACAGGGTTTTTGCGAATCTCCATGAGCGCCGAGATGACGTTCAGGTTCCGCCGATACGCGAGCTCAAAAGTCTCAAAACGGACAGGAGCGCCTTCACGCTCGCGCCGCTGAATCTTGAATTTGATCGTCCGGGGCGGATTCTCGAGTCGCTTTTTTTCGTGGTGTGTGCTTGTAGCCATCAGTCGCAAGTAATACGCTTCGACAAAATACGACCGCGGTAGCTGATTGTGGAGACCTTGGAATATTTTGCCTTGACCTCCAAAAGCTGTAACTTTGCTCCGGCAGAAAGAAACCTTACTTTCCCGCTTTCCAAAATTAGATTTGCACCTCCACGCTTTACAGTGCAGCGAAATGGATCATCTTCGCTATCATCAGCCATTGAATTTTGCGGATTTTCACGACCCTCAGAAACGATACTGACATTGCCGCCGACCGTTTTTGCGGAAAGAATATTATTGTTTTTGAAAACCAAGTAGTAAGTTCCTCGTGAAAGGCGAATATCGATGTTTGCCACGACCACGTTTCCAGAATCGTAATACTGAAGAAAATTTGATCCGCCTCGCAAGTTCGTCAGACCGTCATCATCAACAATGTAGGCGTTAATACTTCCTTCGGACTTGAAACGTCCCACAATATGATTACTTGTTTCAGGTGCATAAAAGCGAATCCACGTAAGCGTGGACGTGTTGACCGCTATGCTTCCATTCAAGATGGCTTGTTGCGCCAGAGAATTGATGGAAAAAGCCACTACGATCAAAAATAATACTTGTGTAATTTGTTTCATATTTTCACTCCTTATGCTTCTTCATAGATTTACGGCGACGTGCCCTTCGAGTAATCTCTCGTTCTCGGCTCGACCAGCGAGGCGTCGACAGGCTCATAACCAAAGACGGAACTTCAGCTAACATTCGGCAAAAGTTCATTTCAATAAATCTTCGCAAGTTGCCCGAAGCTCGGATAAATTTTCTTTGATGATTTCCCAAACAAGACGGTCCGAAATGGATTCGTAACCATGAACAAGGACATTTCTAAAGCCGATAATCCTTTGTGCGTTCGCAATTTTACCGAAAACAAGCAGGTCAATTTGTTTAAGCCGACTAAGCGATTCGCCGATATTGATAAACTGACGCTCAACTGCGGATTTGATTAGTTCATCGCTAGAATATGTGTCAAAATTCGCCGTGCCAACAAATTCATGGATGCGTTTACAATTCTCGATTACATCGAAAAGATGTGTATTAACATCACGTTCCATAAATTTTTACTCGGTTTTTTTCGACGGCTCGTTTGAAATATGGATTCTTTATTGCACGTTCATCGATAACGTCAACAGGGCGTTCGAATATCTCCTCAAGCCGTTCCTTGAGATCAAAATAGCGACCAAACAACCCTTCATCATTGCCAAAATTCACTAGGACATCTACGTCGCTGTCAGCGGAAAAATCTTCGCGCGCAGCCGAACCAACGATGTCCAGACGCTGTAGCGAAAGGTCGCGGCAAATCTTTTGAATGCGATGTCTAAATTTGTCAATTTTGATCATGATAACTTTCACAAAAGCACATTTTCCCACATCGCGGACGTATCGGAAAGAAATTTCTTAGACTGTCTTCTTCTTTCCCGACGAATAATCCCTCTTCCTCGGCTCGACCAGCGAGACGTCAACCGGCTCGTAGCTCAAAACCGGAGCCTCGGCCGAATATTCGGCGATCGTCGTTTTCATGAAATTCTCATCGTCGCGTTCAGGGAAGTCAGGTTTGTAATGCGCTCCGCGTGACTCGTTACGATTTAACGCGCCGAGCGTGATAACACGTGCTAGCTCAAGCATATTTGCAAACTGCCTGGCGTGCGGGATCGCTTGCGTCGCCCAGAGGTTTGAGTCGTTTATCGAAATTTTACCCAGTCGCTCCTGCAGCTCGCGGATCTTGTCATCGGTGGCCTGCAGACGATCGTTGTAACGGACAACCGTGACATTGTCGGTCATCACCTTACCCAGCTCTTCGTGGAGCTTGTATTGATTCTCGCCGCCCGTGGAATTGACGATTCCCGCGTTTATCTCCTGCTGGCGTTTCAGTTCAGCGTCGTGAATGCCGTTTGTTTCGGTTTGGCCGCGCTCGATGTTCTTTGCGTATTCTATCGCTGACGGCGCCGCCACAAAGCCGCCGTAAACACAGGAAAGCAGTGAGTTAGCACCGAGGCGGTTTGCTCCGTGGATCGAGTAGTCGCATTCACCCGCCGCAAAGAGGCCCGGAATATTTGTCCGTTGTTCGAAATCCACCCACAGACCACCCATCGAGTAATGCACGCCAGGGAAGATCCGCATCGGGACATATCGCGGGTCGTCGCCGACAAACATTTCGTAAATTTCGAGGATCGCGCCGAGCTTACGCGTCAGTGTCTCGGCGTCGATGTGCGTCAGATCGAGATAAACCTGGTTTTCGCCCGCGACACCGTGCCCCTCGAGACAAACTTGAAATATCTCACGCGTCGCGATATCGCGTGGCACGAGGTTGCCATAGGCCGGATATTTTTCTTCGAGAAAGTACCAACGCTCGCTCTCTGGAATGTCACGCGGGTTTCGTTTGTCACCGTTCGCCTTTGGCACCCATACGCGGCCGCCTTCGCCGCGTGCGGACTCACTCATAAGGCGAAGTTTGTCTTCGCCCGGGATCGAGGTCGGGTGCACTTGAATAAATTCGCCATTTGCGTAACGCGCGCCTTGTTGGTAACAAGCAGACGTTGCACTGCCCGTGCATGTCATCGAGTTTGTGGATTTGCCGAATATCAGCCCCGGACCTCCGGTCGCCATTATCACTGCGTCGGCCTGAAACGATCTTAATTCGAGAGTCTGCAAATTCATCGCGATGAGCCCGCGACAAACGTGGGTGGAGTCCATGACGAGCGAGAGCATTTCCCAGCCTTCGTACTTGGTTACCTTTCCTGCGACCTCCCAACGACGAACCTGCTCGTCGAGCGCGTACAAAAGCTGCTGTCCGGTCGAGGCTCCCGAGAAAGCGGTTCTGTGATGGAGCGTGCCGCCAAACCGCCTGAAATCGAGAAGACCTTCCTTCGTTCGCGAAAACGGAACGCCCATACGGTCAAACAGATAAATGATCTCCGGCGCCATATCGGTCATTCGCTTGACCGGCGGCTGGTTTGCGAGAAAATCGCCGCCATAGACCGTGTCATCGAGATGTTTGGCCGGAGAGTCGCCCTCGCCTTTTGTGTTGACGGCTCCGTTGATGCCGCCCTGGGCGCAGACCGAGTGAGAACGCTTTACCGGGACGACTGAGATAAGGTCAACGTCGTGACCCGCCTCAGCGATCTTCATCGCCGCGGCTAAACCCGCGAGCCCGCCGCCGACGATCGCAATTTTTAGTGAGCTCGCCATAAATTAGAACTTAACCCCGCCGCTTGTAGCAGTTTTTTTCGGCTCTTCGCACATCGCCTTCGGCATCAGGCCGCACGGACGAATAAACGCAAACGCAGCATTAATGCCAACCACCGATAACATGAGAGCGAGGCCGAGACAGGCTGTGAGTGTCATCCTCTGAGCTTTTTCGCCAATGACGATGCCCCAATCGACGGCGAACAAAAAGAACCCATACGCCAGATGCCACGCCGTCGCCAAGATGCCGAGAATATAGACGACCAATACCCAAGTGATCTGAAACTCGCCACCGACGATCGCATATGCCCGGTCGGCGTTACCCGCGACGGGTACAAGGTTTAGTCCCGGTATCAGACCGAAACGCAGGTGCAGTATGTGAAAGAGCAAAAAGAAAAACAAAAATACACCGGTCGCGCGCTGGAAAACATAAAACCAGTTGCGTGTCATCCCGTAGCTAACCGCGTTCATCCTCGCCTCGGACGAGATCACGATGCCATACACCGAGTGAAAAAGCAGCGGCAGAAAAATGCCGAATATCTCCAAAAGCAAAAGGTACGGAATGTCGTGGATTTCCTTGACCGCTTTGTCAAAACTCGCCGCGCCATTCATGGCCTTTGAGTTTGTGAACATGTGCACAAAGAAAAAGACGCCGAGCGGAACAACGCCCGTGAGCTGATGCAGCTTTCGTAGAAGAAACGTCTTGCTGAAACGAATGGCCATCGGTTCTTAGTGCTCTCGGATATAGAAATTGGTTAAAAACAATATAACAGCCGATGCTTACAGTAGGAAAACCCGGTAAGCGAGAAGTAATGGTAAAACTAGGAACGGGCTAACTGAAATAACATATACGATAGCGCTGATCGTCACCCAGAACGCGAAGGCGATCTTATCTCGCACGCCAGGATCCCCGACAGCTTTTTCTAATTTCAACCGGTGCCGGTATTCGCCAACCAGGCTTTGTAGCAGCGCGTCATTAAACTCGTTACCAAAAAGATTCGACGTTCGCCTCCCACGCATAAAACTGTTGTAAACCCCGCGAGGATTTATAACGACGCCCTGAGCAACATTCATCAGATCGAGCCACCATCCGGCCCAGAATCGTCGTAATCCGCCGGATCCAACTTCCCACGCAGAGATCTCGGCTTCACCTCGCCATGTGGTCGGATATTCGGTTAGAACATGATGTAAATCGTGAAGCCTGACCGCACTAACTCGTCCTGCCGTATTTGGCAACCAAATCGGTATTCGCCAAACCTTAACTTTTATCCAGCGTTCTGAGTAACCGCCGTCGTCGGGGAAACCACTACGGCGAAAATACTCGGCTCGAGCTTCGGAAAGTGTCATGTCGGGCGAATAGATCATCAGAGCACGAGCCAATTATATGCCTGTCGACTTATTAGTGGAAATGAATACGCTTGCTTTTCATGTTAAGGAATATTTATATTTATAAAGTGCACATCGAGACCTTAAAAGTTTTTTGCGACCTCGTCGATCTCGAGAGCTTTTCGCTCGCCGCCGAGCGCAATTTTATTACACAGTCGGCCGTGAGCCAGCAGATCCGGTCACTCGAGGACAAGTTCAAGCGGCGACTTCTCGAGCGAATTCGCGGTCGGCGAGAAGTAAAACTCACCGCCGCCGGCGAGGTTTTTTACCGCGAGTCGCGCAACGTTCTCGATGCGTACGAGCAGCTACAAGAAAACCTTCGCGGCGTCGTCGGTAAGATCGGCGGGACGATCAAGGTCGCGACCGTCTACAGCGTAGGCTTGCACGAGCTGCCGGTTAAGGTGCGCGAATTTATGACAAAATTTCCGTCCGCCAAGATCGATCTCGAGTATCAACGCACCACGCGCATCGTTCGCGACGTGATGAATGGCACGGTCGAACTTGGTATTGTCGCCTTTCCCGAACCAAAACGCGGCGTTACCATAACGCCTATGCCCAACAACCGCCTTGTGCTGATCGCGCCGCCCGGCCACAAGTTTGCTGCGAAGAAAAAGGTAAAGGTCACCGATCTCAAAGGGCAGGACTTCGTGCATTTTGAGCGCGACGTGCCCACACGCAAGGCTATGGACAAGATCTTTAAGGCAAACGGCGTTGAGGTGAAAAAGGTCGCGGAGTTCGACAATATCGAGACGATCAAGCGCGCGGTCGAGGTTGGCTTTGGGCTCGCCATTGTCCCCGAGCCCGCGGTCAGCGAAGCGCAAAAGGCAGGGACGCTTGCCGTAATCCCGCTAGCAGAAAAATACTGGACGCGCTCGGTCGGCGTCATTCACCGTTCGGATCGCACTATGTCACTTGCCGCCAAAAAGTTTCTTCAGCTGCTTGAGGGGGCATGACCGACCGCTGTTGAAACGATTCGGACGTTTGTTCCACGCGTTTTTTAATGCTGGTGGTCGGCGTTTCACGGTTAGCGTCAACCAAGACATCATCACCGCCGTAGGTGAACTTAGTTTGCTCTTTGCCATAACCGACACCTCGGCTGACGCGGCGGCCAAGGGCGTCGTTGCGGTAGCGAACTTTTTGCTTTCTGGTCGCCGCCTCGGTCATGCGATTTTCGTAGTCCCACGAATATCTCCAAAAGTTCGATCCTTCGCCCTTAGAAATATGCTCGGTTCGCTGCAACGATTGTCGGCAAAAAGTAAACAAGCTCGTTTAGTAGTATGGTCGATGAGAAACTTCAAAAGCACTTTTCGCCTCATTCCAATAGAGCTGGAGGATAAACTCCCCTCGACTGTTAACGGCATTCAGGTAGACAAAGGTTGTTGGGCGGCGAGTTCGATCGCTATCGGAGTCAAACCAAAAAACGGTATACATTTCCTTTGCTTCTTCTATTGTAGGGTCTATATCATCATACCTCTTTGCGGTGAGGTAAAGTTCTTCCTCCAGTCTAAAGACATATCTATGCCCATACTTTGACTCTAAGAGTGCGATGCGCTGCTGATCAACGTCACTAATGCGGTAACATGAAGGTGCCAGCACAAGTGTAAAGAACAAACTAAAAACCAAACTGATAGATCGCAGAGATCGAGCCATAATTATTCTGATTATTACTGCACTCGCCGGAGCAGCATTGGACGCAAGTGGCAGAAAAACCTTGTGCGACAGCTTGCGCGCAGCTAAACCCGCGTTCATTGCTCGCCAAATCGGACATTTGGAAAGCTCCCATCGGGCGGTTGTTCCACCATCGCTGGACGTCGAGGACGATTCCTTGAACTTCATTACCGATGCCCATAGCTCTACTGCCAGACGATCCCCATATTGATGAGCTTTCGCAACTCACAACGCAGTGACGCATCGCCGAGCTTTCCTCGCCGGGAAAACGCTGATGGCCTGAAACCCTTCGCCTATGTAGGTCATTATAAAAATCATAATATTCCCAGAGATTAAACGGATTGCGCGGTCGCCCCGTGGGATACGAATACACACCTATAAGTCCGCTTGGATCTCGAAATAAAATCGGTCGATTCCTCACTTAGGCATACAGATTGAAATCCCCAGCCTCAAACCCAACCGGGTCTTCGGAGATGAAGCGGCCAAGGTTCGGGTCGTAGAACCTTGCTCTCGAATATTGCAGGCTTGAGAAACTGTCGTATTCTCGTCCGGTGAATTGATAACGTGACGAGAAGCTTGTATTTGTC
>JBJXFZ010000070.1:0-35660 GCA_046154245.1 Pyrinomonadaceae bacterium | reverse complement strand
GGTCATGAGATGTGAGGCCGAGCCGTAATATTTTGGGGCTATGCCCTATCGCAGTGCGGTCAGGGTTGTGTTCCAAGATTTCGGGCTATGCCCTATCGCAGTGCGGTCAGGCTCGCCTGACCGTGCGTGCTAATTATTATTTTTTGGAGGAGGCTGTGCCTCCGACAAAAGAAACCGCATTGTCGCCCGATGTCCCGATAAATCGGGACCGGGCTCCGGGGTTGATATCGTTACGAATCGGTCGGGCATAGCCACGACCGCACTGCGATGCGGCAAGCTGTAGGATAGCCGCCGCGTCGGCGGCAGAATGACTTGAAAGACGATTTCGGGCTATGCCCTATCGCAGTGCGGTCCGGTTGCGACGTTCTCGCAACACTGGCACGTTTTTTGTGCCAGAGCCGTGGCCTGACCGTGCGTGGTATTTATTATTTCCCGGAGGAGGCTGTGCCTCCGACAGAAGAAACCGCGTTGTCACCCGATGTCCCGATAAATCGGGACCGGGCTCCGGGGTTGAATATCGCTGCGTTACGGTCGGGCACAGCCACGACCGCACTGCGATGCGGCAAGCTGTAGGATAGCCGCCGCGTCGGCAATTGAACCAAACGTGAATATCATCCGTCGTTTGAAGACGAGGCTTTTTTTCGCACCGACCGTCGCCGAGCCCGCGTTGCGGGCGTAAACGGTTGCGACGGTCTCGCTGGCACTGGCACGTTTTTTGTGCCAGAACCATGCGGCATATCAAACATTCCGCATTCCACATTCCCAATTCCGAATTTGAATTATGCCGTGGGTGCAAAGCGCACGGAACGTGGATATTTTGCGGCTCCCCTCCTGCCAGCGGTGGCGGCGTCTCGCCGACGGGTTGGTGGGAGATGGCAATTGAACCAAACGTGAATATCAGTCGTCGTTTGAAAGATGGGTTTTCTCTCTCACACGCTGCGCTCCGCAGACTGTTTGATCCGTGAATCGGCGCTAAATTGACAACCGAGAGAACATACGTAATATTCTTGTTGGATTTCTGCAATCTGGTTATGTTTGAACAACAAACGGCTACGCCCGCGCCGCAACCGAAAGGGAACCGACGGCAATTATTATGGTTACTTGGCGCCATGGTTGTTGCTGTTCTTATTGTCGGGATTCTCGTAGTTGGGCTTTTCGCTACGCCCTATTGCGCGCTTTGGGGAATGAAGAGGGCAGCTGAAAGTCGGGACGCCCAAGCATTCTGCTCATTTATTGACTTTCCGGTGTTGCGAGAGAACTTAAAGGCTGAGCTCAACGCAAAAGCCCTTTTTGACATGCAACGCGACGAAAAACTAAAGAACAATCCTTTTGCAGGCTTTGCCACCGCGGCAGCGCCGACAATAATCAACAACATAGTGGAAGGCTATGTAACTCCTGCAGCGATTGAGCGTGGTTTCAAACAAGAGTCACTCACTCAACAGGATAAGAACCTCGCTTCTGAAACTCTAAATAAGGACTTTCTCGACCAGGAAAAAGGTCAAGTGGAAACGGCGTACAAGAGCTTCAACGAATTTCAAGTCGCTTTTGTCCGAAAAGAGGGAGAACCCATCCTGCTGATATTTGAGAGACGAAATATTATTAATTGGCAGTTGGTGAGCATAAAATTTAGATAACAGCTGGCTATTCCGGCCCCTGCATTCTGCATTTGTTCCGCGCCGTGCTTTGTTAAAGCTCTCCACAACGTGAACTCCGTCTAGTCCTTCCAAGATATCTCCAGTGCCTTTGTTCGAAGTCTATCGATGGCTACGCTCGCATTCTTCTGAGATTGCTCCACCGTTAGGCTATAGTCACCTTCGCGATACCTATGGCGTACCCCTCCGTGCCATGAGCATGATCCCTGACCCGTCGATGTGCTTATCCATCCGTCGCGGCAGATGGATCCGCTAGTCTTATATCTCGTGTCTTCACGTAGGAAATTGGCTAAAACTTCCTGAGTTATCGGCCTTGCTTCAATCTTGGGGTATTCCGATTCGAGGTAGTGGTTGAGTAAGATTTCTGGAGGCGTAAAACCATCGATGATGCGCGGAGTTGAAAGTCCCCCAAGCGCCAGGGCAAGTGACAATACAACGATCGCGGTGGTGTGTTTTTTCGCAAAGTTCGTAAGCCAATCGGTAAGTGTGGGGTTGGCGAGACGCCATTCTTTCTTAGCGGCGGTAAGAGCCAAATCTAAGTACCTGCTGGCAAGCATGTGCCTCGTTCGACGTTCCATGTTCTCGTCGCTTAGCTTCAATTCACGAACGTCGAATTTCTTCATCAGGGCGTCATGAATCAGTCCTATGTTGCTGCCTAGCTTGATTACTCTGAGAGATATTTGGAGACTGTCGTGTTGATCAAATTGTACGGAAGCGTCTTTGACTATTTCTCGGTTCTGAACTTGTTTGAGGGCATAAGCCCACGCGTGTTGCAAATCGGAATCCGGAAACTTCGAAAACTTGTTGTAAAAAATCTGTTCGTTGCCGAGGTTGTATTTTCTAACAAGAAATGCAGAACGATTTAGGAGTTCCTGAATTGTCAATTTCTGCTCTGTCATGATTTCAAATTCCTTGGTCTTGGCATTAAACAAACAGGCTTCGCTCGTTGCCGAGGAAGCCTTTTGGTTAAACAAAACTCTAAGCTGGGGAATTACATTCCAATCCCGCCGAGCATGCCGTTGTCCATGCCTTTCGGGAAAATCTCTCCTAGGTTTATTGAAGCAATCCAACAAACATTAAGATCAAGGTATACAGTAAAAGTAACAATGTGGCTATAGCGAAGCCGATGCCCAGAATGTAAACGATTACCACCCAAACCATACTCAAATATGTCGGAAGCTTTTGAAGAAATGATTTACTAGACCAGATTAATTCAGCTTGTTCACGATGTTCGGCGCACCAAATCTCCTGGACTCGGTAAACGTCATATCTACATCCGCAACTTAATCGTCTCCCAACCACCGAAGAGAATTTATCACATCTTTGCTAACACAAGTCCATAGCAAAGCGTCCTCGTACGGTTTATTGCGTAAGAGCTTGCCCCCAATCCTTGCTTGGCAACTTTTTGGAATTCCATTAAAGTAAGGAAGTCGCCAATTGTGGAAAAGATGTGGCTCTTTCTCAGAGTTGGCGGAATTGGTAGACGCATCCGACTTAAAATCGGACGGGAGAAATCCTTTGTGGGTTCGAGCCCCACACTCTCCGCCAAGCCCCTCATGAGTTAATCGTGACAACGATTTACTTTTGAGGGGTTTTGCGGTTCCGCGATTTCTAGAATTACGAACCTTAGCTCGGTCACAGTCTTTCGGGACGGCTCATCTATTGGGAATCTTCGCGCCATGTGATCAAGCCACCGTCGCTAGCGAGTACCTCGAGTTTCATAAACGCATCCATGATCGTCTCATCGAACAGCAGTGAGTTAATCCGGTTTAAGACAACCTCCGTGCAGAGAGCAAGGAACAACACGCCCTCCTGCCAATGGTCTCCCTGTCTTGAAGGGTGCCACGTCGTCGAACGCTTTGAACTCTGGTGGAATAGAAAGCCGCGAACTTTGTACGCCCACTTCATCACTTCCAGATTCGATCGTCTCGTGACTACCGATTCAAAATAACTGGATAGCCTTGGGTTCCCGCTTATTTGAGCGGGGATGTTATTCCGGATGCGGTCAATTGCCCTTTGGAGTTCAGGGGACTTCTCGAATTCCTTAAGAACACCGCTCTCGCCATACTTCCCGTTTGCAAAGAGGTGCTCGAGAACAAAATAGAGGTTGTAAATTCCCTCTATGTATTTTCCCTTTCTGCAATCAGCCCTACCGCGTCGGTAGAAGTTCAACGCCATTTCGATTTCTTCTAAAGCTTTGGAAATCATAACTGTCCGAATATAAAGCGCAGGTTCCGCCGCGTCAAAAGTTGTAGGGTCTCGTTCTCCTTTACTGATGCTGAAGGATTCGATGTCAATCGCGGCTGCCTCTACAGGATTATCCGCGATAAATTGGATCTCAGGTTCATCAACATTAATCGACTCTACTCCCCACATGCACAAGCCACCCTCGATCGCTCGCACTTCATTCTGAAGCATTTCAAACCCAGGGCCCGCATCGGCTCGTATAGTAGCTTGGCTTTTCTGGTCGTCGGGCGTCAAAACGACGCTGGGAGCATGTTCGAGAGAAGAGCCTGGAACAGTTACATTCAGGCTCTTCAGCAGCCCATCGGCAACTTCAAACTCGAATGTGCGTCCGCCGTGTTTAAAGTAGAACCCTATTGGAAAGGCCACGCTTGCGATAGCTGGAAAACGATATTTATGCTGCATAGTCAGAAATTCTTCTGTTGTTAATATCCGAGTTTTCTATGTTCCCGAGTTATGTTGAAAGCCTCTTCCTCACGCAGACGCTTTCCGTTATACATAACATAATCGAAACTTTGAGCCACCGAAAATAACCCCTCAGATTCTATAAGAAAACTTGCGATTCGACTTGCGATGTCGGCCGCTTGAATCAGAAACGAATTGCTCGATTCTATTCTTCCTTCAAGGGGTGCTAACCCGTAGTTTTCGCCGACGACATAGTCAAAGTATCGCATGCGTCGCGCGATTCGCCGCCGTTCCTCCTCCATAATCTCGATGGAGTTCTCGTTACCCTCATCAAAGGCGTGAGCTTTCCTAAGAGCGTGATATACAGGATTGAGCGGAGAATATTGCCCTCGGTATTTGCCAGCCATGGTCAGGTCAAGCGCTTCTGTAAAGGCGGAAGCGGATTTGGCGGTGAATTCCGTGACTGAACGGACGATTGCTCCCGGACTCCTTGTCTGGAACTTTGATATATCGATCTTGAAGGACGGAGGCGGTGGCACGAAGCTTGGGTTTGGATTGGGAAGCCTTGCCATCGGATTATCGACGTAGTACATCATCCATTCCAGTTTCCTCGACGGTGCATCAAGTAGCATCCGCTCGGCCGTCTGGTTGTTGAGCATTTCAACCATTTTCTTCGCAAATGGATCTTTTGCGGAAGCCCTGGCCCGGAGTTTCTCGATAGAAAGCTTTTGGTCAGAAATCTCTTTAACCATATCGTCAGTTGACCGTTCGTAAGGCAATGGATCAGCGATGTTAATTTGAACTAGTCGCAGTGTGTCCCAGAGCTTACGTCGGTTAGCCTGGGGCATGAGACGGAAAACCTTTAGTGACGTGCGCTTAAGCTCGCCGATTTCACTCTGGCATTTGCGGATGATGTCATAATACCAATCGATCGGATGGTGTTTGTGAACTTGACCGCTTACCGCAATCTGTCGTCGGACTTTCCGTTGATCAGGTTTAGTGTCGTCCGTGAAGGAAACCGCATGGTTTGAGCCCGGAAGAATTATCTTCTGGCCGCATGGTTGGTCCGCCGGTTTAGTTCTAAACAGAATCATCTTCAAGAAAGAAAAAAGCCCCGCGAAAACCTCGGCGGGGCTTACCTTAGCGTTAGAGAAAGATACTACATGCCCATGCCCACCATCCGATTTCGGAATGCGGATTTCGGATTGCGGAATGAAAACTGTGCTCCGGCGATCATTTTTTCAACACCTCTCCGTTTGTTACCTCATAGTGAGGTTTGGTCATCGGCTCGAGGCGGTCGGCGTACTTTTTTTCCAATTCGCGTAGATGGTCGCCGAACTTTTTAGGATCGTGACCGCACTCAGCCGAAATTTGATGTCGGATCTTTCTGATCCATGCGATGCCGGGATCTTCTTCACGCTTCATACAAATCTCCTAACAGTTCCATTGGTGTCACGAGCATCGGAACGTACAAGCCCAGTTTATCATTGGCTTGCCGAATATGACACGGCCGATGTTTCGACGTAAACTCGCGATTTCATAAGTTAACTATACAACAAAGAAAGGCCCCGGCGGTTGCCGAGGCCTTTTGTAATTACTACGCCGCTATCGCGGCTCGGTTCGTATTGGGTGGCGTTACCCAGGGCGTTGCCCTGGGCTATATTCCGTCGCCCCGCCGGGGCTGAAATCGCCTTCCCACCACCCGATTTCGGAATGCGGATTTCGGGATGGCCTTTCGGAAGTTTCATTAATTGCGTGTTTTTAATGTGGGCTTAGCGCTTGGGTTGGTTATCGCCGGTAGGTCGTTGTAGTAAAGCAAGGTTCCGCCGAAGCCGATCGCCCAGCCGCGGTCGTTGTTGAAGACGACGCGCTGCAGTGAATGGGTTGTGTTCGAGCGAACATCGAACCACGTTTTGCCGCCATCGCGCGTTCGCACGATGATGCCGCTCTCGCCCACGGCCCAGCCGTCTGCGGGTGAGGTGAATGTGACGTCGTTGAGATCGGCCGTGACAGTCGATTGCTGCTGACGCCAGAGACGCGCTCCGCCGTTCGAATGAAAGATCCGGCCTTTTGAACCGACCGCCCACGCACCTTCTTTTGCTGCGCCGAAATGCACGGCGTTAAATCGCGTATCGGTGTCGCCGAGCAATGTTGCTCTGTCCCATGTCAAACCCGAATCTTCGGTAAACATTATCGTGCCGCCTGCACCCACGATGGCACCGATGGCGTTATCGGAATACGCACCATCGAGCAACAAAAAGTGAATAGCGGTGCGATATCGCTTCCACGTAATTCCGTCGTCCTGCAATTTGTAAAAAATTCCGGCTTCGCCAAACGCACGTCCGCTGCCGTCTTTGCGAAAGAGAATCTTCGTCACGCGTTCGCGTCCCGAATCCTCGAACTCGATCTTCTCCCATGTACGGCCGCCGTCGGTGGTTTTGCGTAAATACGAGGTCGGCTCTTTGCCGCGGTTAAAAATGTTGCGTTCGCAGAGGAGCCAGCCCGTGTTCTCGTCCGTAAAGTAAACCTGCAAAAAGGCGTCGGTCGTGAACTTTGGCCGCATCGACCACGTCGCGCCGCCGTCGTCACTCGTCATGATCACGCCGTCGCTGCCGACGATGAAACCCTTGCTTTGATTGACGAAAAAGATGTCGCGAAAATATGCGAACGTGTTCAGATTGCGCTTGTGCCAATCGGCGTTTGCCCCGACAAAACAGCAAAGCAATATCAGAGTTGCCAGTACAAGTTTATTGATCCTGAAGTTCATCACCACTGTTCTAAGCCGCCGTAGGCGGCATCAGCATTTAGCCCCACGCTTGAGCGTGGGGAAAACGGGAAAGAATTGAGTGAGCCGTCGTAGACGGCGACAGATGCCAAATGAAACCGCTGTCGCCCCTTAACGGCCTCAATACTGTGATTACAACTGTTCCCAGTGCTCACGCACTGGGCTACAGCTTGCTGCCCACTTTCGTGGGCAAAGAATAAATTTGTTCGGTCGCACACGAATCACTAATAACTGATCACAGATCAAAGCGGGCTGCCCGCGATGTATCTTATCGCGCTTGCACGTGTCAGGATGTCGAAGGCTTTTGCGAGCGAAAACCCTTTACCCGTCACAAAAACCTGATCGCCCGGGCTGAGATAGATCATATCTGCCTTGCCCGCCTCCATCTCAGCGAGATTTACTACGCGGCGGCTCAGACGTCCGTCCTTACCATAGCTAACCAACGCCACCTTTTTCTTATCGCCGTTTTTGGTTACGCCGCCGGCATCGAGAATCGCCTCATAGACGCTAACCCTGCGATCCATGACGCGAACGCCAGGCACTGCGACATTACCCATCACGCTGTAACGCGTTGCCATGGCTTTGTCGAGCGTGACCGTGACTTGCGGGTCAATGATAAATTCATCAAGCTTCTTTTTGATCTCGTTCGCCACTTGCTCGACCGTCTTGCCGGCGACGAGAATACCCTCGCGAATTAGCGGATACGAGATCGTCGCATTAGGCGGGATCGTGATCCCCGTTTTGCAATAATCCGGGCACTGGCCAAAGACCTCGATCGAGATCTGGTCGGTTGGGCCAAGACGATACTCCTTTAGATAGTTCTCATAATACGGGATGATCGCGTTCTCCTCGGCAGTGCCGTCCGATGGCGGATCGTCGGTCGGAGGCGTCGGAGCCGGAATCGGAGCTGCCTTTGCCGCGTCCGCGTTCTTTGACGACTTTTTACCGTCTTTCAACTTGGGTGCATCCGTCTGTCCAACGGCGATAGCGCACGTCAATGGAAGCGCGCACACAACCATAGAAATTCCCTTGAGAAACACTATTGCTTTCATCTTAATTTCCTCTTGCACAATAAAACTCTCATTAATGGGCCTCCTCCAGAAACTGGATCTACCGGCCGCCTCTGCCAAACAAAACTGTTTTTATGGTCTCGAAAACGATGACCATGTCGAGCGTCAAGCTCTGATTCTTAATGTAATAAAGATCGTATTGGAGCTTTTGGATCGCGTCGCTGACCGACGCCCCGTAGGGATACTTGATCTGCGCCCAGCCGGTCAAACCCGGGGCCACCAGATGTCGATGCTCATAAAAAGAGATCTCTTTCGCGAGCTGCTTTACAAAGTGCGGACGCTCGGGACGCGGGCCGACGAAGTTCATCTCGCCCTTCAAAATGTTCCAAAACTGGGGAATCTCGTCGATGCGTAGCTTACGGATCACGCGGCCGACGCGCGTCACGCGTTCATCATCGGTCGCGGCCCATACGGGCAAACCGTCGGCCTCGGCGTCGATCTTCATCGAACGAAATTTTATGACATTGAATACACGTCCGTTTTTGCCAACGCGTTCCTGTTTGTAAAATATGGGGCCGCGGGATTCGAGTCTGATAAGCAGCGCGGTAATGATCGCGATCGGAAGCGAAACGCTCAGCCCGACCAGTGCCAGGATTCGATGAAACAACTCTCTGACGACCGATTTGATCGGCGTGTCGCGGCGTCGCCCTGCAAAGATCAGCCACGAAGGCCGCAGCATATCTACGTGAACTTTGCCGGTGATGCGTTCAAAAAACGACGTGCATTCCTCGATCGAGATATCACCTGCGAGACTCATTTTTAGCAACGCCTCGGTCGGAAAAGCGCCTCGGCGCTCGCGAACGGCGATGACGACGCGGTCTATCTTCTCGTTGCGGATCACCTCTTCGAGCTCATGCGCCTTGCCGAGAATTATTGATTGACCGAGTTTTTCACGTGGCTTGGCGCCATTTTCCGAAACAAAACCGGCGATTCGATAACCGGCGTCCCGGCGTTCCCAGACCGCCTCGGCGGTGTCGAGAGCCGCCTTGCCGGTGCCGACAACGAGTATTTTCTCTCCGATCCCAGGATGTCCGGTCAGCGAGTGAATGAACATCCTCCAACCGATCAGCAGCGCAAGCACGAGCGGCACAGAGATGACCGAAACCCCGCGACCGATCAGCAGCGGCGGTATAAAGTAGAAAAGTAATGCGAGCAGAGCCCACGCGATGCCGAGCGCCTGCACCATTCGCAGCATTAGCTCGCGGCGATTCGTCATCACGACATAATCGTAGAGATCGTAAAAATAGAGTATTAGAAGACAGACGGCAGCGGCGAGGCCGATCTTTAGCCAGCCGTTCTTTGCGTTGAGTTCATTCTCCGAGCCGGAAAGCCCAAGTCGCAGGTACATCGCCAATATGACACCCGCGTACAGAATTGCGGCGTCAGCGACGAGCAGCGAAAATATTCTTGGACTAAACCGTGTAGCACTCATTTCAATTTAGGTTCTACGGACTCGGCGATTCCGGAATGCGTTTGTAGTTGTAATATCCATAGTTATAGTGCGACTCGTCCATGACCTGTTCGCTCTGATTGAGCACGACGCCAAGGAAACGATCCTTGGGCAACGGGTCGAGAACGCGATCGATGACGCTATAACGCGTCCGATTTGCACGCACTACGAGTAACGCAGCATCGGCTTGTTCGATCAGCACGGTCGCATCGGTAAATATACCGAGCGGCGGAGCGTCGATGATTATGTAGTCGAACATTTCGCGAGCTTCGCGCAAGATCTCCTTGAACTTCGAACCCGAGATCAGCTCGGCTACGTCTTGACGAGCTTCGCCGCCGGGCAGGATGTACAATCCGGAGGGTTCGAGTTTTACAATGCAATCGTTAAGACTTGCCGTCTCTGAAAGCACGTCGGAGAGGCCCTTGTCCGTCTCAATGCCAAGATAATCCGCAAGGCTCGGCATGCGAAGATCGGCATCGATGATCAGCGCTCTAATACCGTCGGTTTGCGCGAGCATCCACGACAGGTTTAGCGCGGTTATAGATTTGCCCTCACTCGGATTTACGCTTGCGACCACGATCGACTTCAATTTTTGTCGTTGTCCCTTGTGCAGAACATGTGTTCGCAACGAACGATATTCTTCGCAGTAGCTCGAGTGCGGATTTGTGATCGCGACGAGTCGCGGCTCAACGCGGGTGGCGTCAACCGTCCAACTGACAAAGTCAGGTAGACGCTTGACGCCAACACGCATTAAGTTATCGGCGTTCAATTTTGCCCCGGCAGTTAAGCCCGTTTCCATATCAGGGAGTGCCGTCCCGATAAAGGAATCCGGCTGCCCCATGAACGCCGAACTTGGTGTACCGATAACAAAGTCCATCTGCCCGAGCAGATCAGGAGGCGTGTTTCCCTGCCTACTGCTGCGGTCAAACGCGACAATGTTCTCTGAATTTTTCGCCGGTGTTTCACCGCCGAGTTCTTCGGTACGCTTCTTTTGTAATGCTTTTAGAATGCTCATCTTAAATGGCTCCGCTTGTTCTTTTTCGCCCTGTCGCTAAAACTTTCTGAACGGCGCGATCGTGTCATCTATCTCGAGCAAAATGTCATCGTCGATCTTCTCGAAGTGAAGCCCGTTACCATTCGAATGACCATTCCCATTCGTATGGCCGTTGCCATTCGCGTGGCCGTTGCCGTTCCTGTCACGCGACGCGCCATTCGTGTAACCATCGATGCTCAGTTCCTCGTTAAACATTCGCGGCTTTACCGCCTCGTGGCGGGCCTGGCCGTGCATCATGTCGTCGCCGGCCTCGGGGCGCATAACGTGACCCTCCGAGGGAATGTCGAGTGCGGCATCCGCGATGTGAAGAGCCTCATTACGCGGCAACATGTCGAGATTGTCGGCGACCTCCTCGATAATCTGCCGGGAGATCGTCGAATCACCGCTCGAGTAAGCCGCGAGCATCGCGTTGTCGCAGATGTTGTTTATATTGCGCGGGATTCCCTCCGAGCAGCGGAAAAGAAATTCCACAGCGTCCGGAGTGAATATGGTCGGCTGTTGCGAACCCGCGATCAGTAGGCGCTCGGTGATGTAACGATCGACTTCCTCGACGTTTGGAAACGCGTGCATGTTGCACCGCAGAGCGACGCGTTGTTTGAATTGGCGCAAATTCGGCTGATTGAGCCGTTCACGCAACTCGGGCTGACCTGTGAGCACGATCTGTAGATGCTTAGCATTGTCTGACTCAAAATTGAGCAGCAGGCGGATCTCCTCGAGTACGTAATCTGACAATTCGTGAGCTTCGTCGATGATGATCACCGTGCGAAGCCCGCGACGATGGCGCTCTTCGAGCACGCGCCCCAAGGTCGTGAGCATCTCAGATTTGTTCGTCCAGTCCTTGATGCCGAGCATCTGCGTGACGTGATGATAAAATTCCTCGACCGACAAACGCGGATTAAAGACATATGCCGCCAGCACGCTTGCATCGAGTCGTCGCAATATCCAGCGAAGCGCCGTCGTTTTTCCCGTGCCGACCTCGCCGGTGAGAACGATCAACCCTTTTGAGTTCTCAAGCCCGTAATACAGGCTCGCGAGCACCTCGTTGTAACTCGGCGTGAACACAATGAATCGCGGATCGGGCGTCAGCGTGAACGGAAAATCGTCTAAACCAAAAAATTCTTTATACATAAATCACCTCTCGCGTAGGGGCTGCCTACGAGATCAACCTGTCAAAAACCTTTGTCGCCTGAAGTATCAAAACTATCACCGGAATAATGCCGATGGCGGCAGCGGCGCCGGCGGCCAGCTTGAGCCAGCTCGAACGCTGTATCCACTCTTTCTCTCCGGCCGAAAGCAGCGGCGGCACCGTCGCAAGTACCGGAAGCTGCGTGTAGTGCTTTGCGTCGTCGAGATTCTGGACCTTGAGTAGTCGCGGAACTTCGAAGAATGATGCAAAGATCAAACCAATGAACAACCCTATGCCGGCGCCCAACAGCGTCAGCAACGCGCGTTTTGGAGCAACGGGTGACTGCGGAACATTAGCCGGGTCCTGTACGCGGATCGTTTCGCCCTGTGCATTCGTCTCGACGCCGACGACGATTCCCGCGTCGTTCTTTTTCTTCAGCGTCTCGTCGTAAGTCTGCTTTGCCGAGTTGTATCGCTCCTTGATGCTTTCGAGAGCGACGCGAACGCTCGGAACCGCTGAAATGCGTGCTTCGAGAGAAGCGACCTGACCGGCATTCTGTTGTCGTTCGACGTCCTTTTGACCAAGTTGCTGCTCGATCGCGCGAATCTCGGACTGAATGCGTTCGTTATCGTTCTCCAAACTTTTTTTCTGAAGCTCGCTCTTGCGTTGCGTTACAGTTGTCGCCGTGCTGACGATCCTGTCTGCGCTCTTTCGGAGGTTGTCGAACTCCTCATTTACGCGTGCGATCTCGCTCTGTTTTGCGACGACCGCCGGGTGCTTTGGCTTGTAGACCTTTAGCAGATTATCGAGCTGGGCGTTCAGGTCGGCGCGTCGCTTCATCAATTCGCCGTAAGCGACCGTATTTTCAGGGTTTGACGCCGTGCGTGCAGCATCCTGCGTTTCCTTTTCACCAAAATCCTCGATGATGCGCATCTGCCGATTGTTTGCGGCGATCGCATCGCTCAGGCGCCCTTTCTGCATGATCAGCATGTCTTTTTCCTTGCTGATCGTGTCGTCGCGCTGCCGCAAGCCCGAAAGCTGCGATACGAGACCCTGTTCCGACTCAGGCAGCGTCGAGACGTTCTGCATCATTATGTCGAGACGTTGCTTTTCGAGATCATCGAGCGCGGTCTTTTTCTCTGCGAGCTGCGTTTCAAACAGCTTATTGGTCGATTCGGCGATCTCGGTCGATGTCTGAACCTGGGCGTTTACATATTTACTCGCAAGTTCGGCCGTCACGTTGCGTGCGGCCTGCGGATCGCGGTCGCGATATCTCAGTCTGAACGCCGCGACTTTTTGGTCGCCCGTTTCTTCGAGTTCCACCTTGATGTTTTTGTACATCTTCTCGATGATCAACTCCATCGGCACGCCCGAGGCGCGTTCCGATTTGTAGAGGTCGTATTTTTGCACCATCGGTTCGAGCGACGAACGGCTCAGAACTTCCTGATTGATGGTCGAGAGTCGCTGCGAGAGATCTTCGCTAGAGAGAGCTTGGACCAAATTGGACGAGATCGTCGGCGGTTTTACCGTGAGCAAAGAGCTTGACTCGTAAATGCTTGGCAGCCGATAAACGACATAACCGATGGCGGCTGTCAATGTGATCATCGGCAGCAGTATCAACCACTTTTCGCGCTTTAGCATCGCGACAATTTCGCCGGGTTTTCTTTGTCTGAATTCAACGCTCATTGTTATCTGACCTCAGCTTCTTTTGCGTATTTCCTCTTTGTCTTCGATGTTTTCACTGCGTGCGAGCAGCCAGCGACCGATCACAGCCGTCGCGACAAGCGCGAGGCCAAACGCCAGCAGACCCAACGATTCGGGTATCGAGATGAGCAACATCTCAACTGCGGCAAGGTCGGCAAATGTTAAGAAAACAAGCATTTTCAAAATTTAGAGGCTCGCGAGAACGCTCTTTGCCTCCGTAACTTCTCGCTGCGATAACGCATTGGAAAATTTTAGGGACAGCTCGACTTCTCGGCGAGCACCACCTTTGTCACCAGCTTTCGCAAGTGCGGCGCCGAGTCGCACGCGATAACCTGCATTCGGCGTCGTGCCGTTTTTCTTTGCATTCGATTCGTCGAGTGCGACGGCCTTTTTGGCTTGCTCGACAGCCGGCGAGATCAACCCCTTTTTCAAATAGACGTACGCGAGCGTGTCGTAAAAGCCGGCGACGTTCCGATCTTTGCCGACAGCCATTGTGGCGAGTTGCAGGGCTTCGTCGAGATTGCCGTTATTGTCCACGATCAGCCATGCGAGATTGTTTGCCGCGATCGGTGACTCGGGCGCGATCTCAAGAGCCTTGCGATACGCTGCCTCGGCGGCAGAGATGTTACCGCGGCCGTCCTCTAAAATGCCGAGCATCGTGTAAACCTGTGCAGATGCGCGCCTCTCCAATACTCTGTTGTATTGAGCGACAGCCTCGTCGATGCGATTTTGCTCGGTAAGCAAGCTTGCATAGGCCGAATACGCGGGCAGATAGTTCTCGTCGAGTGCGATAGCGGTCGTAAGTTCTTTTTCTGCCGCCGCTGGATTTTTATCCGCGAGGAACACAGTCGAACGCAAATAACGAAGTGCGGCGATCACATCCGCACGGCCGGCATTCGCGTCGATCAGAGATTCGATACGCGAATGCGCGTTCGCAGTCTGCTGCATGCGAATAGCCGAACTGACGATCCCGCTCATCGCGTCAAAGCTACGAGCATCCGTTGCGAGGGCACGCTCATAAAGCTCCAGAGCCGCGGCGTTATCTCGTTCTGCCACATGGACTTTTGCGAGATTTACCATGGCGGCGCTTGAACGCGGCGAAAGCCGTGTTACCTCTGTTAAATCAACCTTTGCGTCGATGAGTTTGCCGAGGTCGAGCTGTGCCAAACCACGCGACGACACGGCTCGAATCCGAAGATCGTGTAGATCTTCAGGACTCGCGCTTTGATTTGGAATGGCAGCGTTGATCTTTGCGATCAACTCGTTTGCCGCACGAAGAGCGTTTTGCGAATCGCCCGCCGAGAATGCCGCCTCGATCTTTAGCAAACCTGCTTTGAGATACGTCGGGTGATATTTATCGAGATCGCCAATAAAGGCGTTTGCCTGGTCTGTCTGGCCGAGCGCGATACGCGCCTGAGCTACGAGAAACAGCGCGTCGCGGTTGCTCGGAAATTTCTTAAGAACTTCTTCAACATCTCTTACAGCTTCGTCAGCTTTGTTTTCCTGCATTCGAAGACGCGCTCGCAGCATGAGAGCTTCGGTGTCGACGTCATTAAGTTCGAATAGAGCGTTTAGGTGTGCTTCGACCTTTGCGGTGTCACGAAGTTCAAGATAGATCTCGCATGCCTTGTAACGAGCAAGCACATAGGTCGGAGCCTCAGCCAGAATTTGTTCGAGCGTTGCGATCGCGTCAGGTGTTCGCGTCGATTTGTGATAGAAGCGAGCAAGCACCAGTCGGCTTTCCGGACTGTTCTCCTGAACAGCGACCAGATCGACATAGGCGCGTTCAGCTTTTTCCAACTGTCCGCTTGTTACAAAAAATTCGGCGATAGACTCTCGCGCCTCGATGCTCGACGAATCGATAGCGACGGCCTTTTGAAATTGTTCTTCGGCCTCCGCGTCGCGTTCCGCATATGTCAGAAAGCGCCCGTATTCCGTATAACCTGCAACAGCAGTAGGATTTGCAGCGACGCCGCGTTTGATGGCCTCTTCGGCCTCGACCTGCCGTTCGCGAGTCATATGAAGGCGTTCGAGGCTTATGTACGACTCGACTCGAGTTGGGTCGAGACCGATAGCCTTGTTTACCTGATTTACGACATCCGCGTCTGGCTTGCCTTGAGCGGCCATGATCGACGCGGTCAGAATGTGGCCCTCGATAAAGTTCGGGTCCGTTTCGAGGATCTCGTTGCGCAGCTTTTCAGCTTCCGAGATCATCGGCGGCTGTATCAGCAGGAAGTAGCTGCCGAGCTTTGCCTTTGCTGCGAGATTCGTGTCGTCGAACTCCACCGTTTTGCGAAGCTCGTCCAGCACGTCGTTGAATTGACCGAGGTTCTCGTAGGTGCGTGCCAGGCCCCAATGTGCCGCCGCCGAGTCGTTGTCCGACTCAGCCGCCGAGCGAAACTGCATCAACGCGTCATGAAACTTTCGTTTTTTGAGATATTCTTCGCCCTTAGTCAAAAAAGTTGCTGTCGAGTGACCGCATGCCGAAAAAACAAGGCTAAGACAGAGGAATAGAGCAGCGTGGGTAAAGCAAAAACGAAGATTTTGGCACTCTCGGTTATACATATCGTTAAAATTACTTTTTCGTCTTTGAGCCTTGATCATGCGTGTCCGGGGCGTGAACCGTTAGATCTAAAGGCTTAAAAACGCTCGATAAAACCGCAGTTCTATCGACCCTTTGGAAAAAGAGCCAATCGAATCGGGATTTCAGAAAATATTGTTTAAGAAACAGGGTCTCGTAACTCAAAAAGCGGTTGGTTTGTGCAGCTATCCTGTGGTAATTTCTGAATATCGATATGAAGCCCGTGCGTATTCTCTTGCTCGCTTTGCTTTCGGCTGGTATTGCCCTCGCGGCCGTCCGTCCGACTATTGCAAAAGATGAGTGGATACAGGTGCGTTCTAAAAACTTTTTTCTGATAGGCAATGGTTCGGAAAAGGACATCCGAAAGGTTGGAACGCGGCTCGAGCAGTTTCGCGAGACTTTTCGCCTATTATTCAAGAACACCAATCTAACGTCGCCGATACCGACGAACGTCGTTGTGTTTAAGAGCGATTCCTCGTATAAGAACTTCAAACCAAAACGAGCCGACGGTAAGATCGACACGTTTGTCGCAGGTTATTTTCAGCCCGGTGAAGACGTTAACTATATAACGCTCTCGACAGAGGGCGAGGCCGCCGAAGTTTATCAGACGATCTTTCACGAATATGTTCACTTCATTGTTGATACAAATTTCGGGAAATCCGAGGTCCCGGCTTGGTTCAACGAAGGTCTGGCCGAATACTATGCGACATTCGAGATCGAAGACAATCAAAAACTGAAATTAGGTTTGCCACAAGGTAATCATGTTGACCTTCTGCAGCAAAACAAACTGATGCCCCTCGACCAATTGTTTGGTGTCAGCAATTCTCAGCTTCTTCAGACCGGCAACCATTCGCGAAATATCTTCTATGCGCAGAGCTGGGCTTTGATTCATTATTTAATGCAGGGCGGCAAGAGTGACGGGCTTGGTAAATTTTTGACGTTTTTGCTGCAAAATGTGCCGGCTGAAAGGGCGTTTCAAGACGCGTTCCAGACCGATTACAAGAGCATGGAAAACGAGTTGCGAAAGTACGTCGGCAAGAGGAGTTTTCAGTACACCATTTTCACCTTGACTAACAAGATGATCTTCGACGCTGACATGCAGGTATTGCGGCTCACTGAGGCTGAAAGCAATGCCTATCTGGGCGACCTGCTTTATCATAGCAATCGCGTTGACGACGCTGAGCCCTTTTTGATCAAATCCCTCAATCTCGATTCGACCTCGAGCATGGCAAACACCGCGCTCGGCATGGTCAAGGTAAAACAGCGAAAGTTTGGGGAGGCAAAGCCGTTTCTTGAAAAAGCGATATCGGTGGACCAGAAAAATCATAATGCCTTTTATCAATACGCGTATTTGTTAAGTCGCGAGGGTCGCGACGAGTTCGGCTTTGTTCAGCGTTTTGATGCCGCCAATGCCGCTAAGATGCGTGAGGCGCTCCGAAGGGCGATCGCGATCAATCCGGCGTTTACAGAGAGTTATGAGCTGCTCGCATTCGTTGCTCTCGTAAATAACGACGAACTCGACGACGCCGTTAAGCAGCTAAGGAGCGCATTAAGGTACCAACCGGGCAATCAACGCTACGCCATTCGTCTCGCCGAAATACTCCTTAGGCAGAAAAACTACTCGGAGGCGAATGCGATCGCCGAGAAGATCGCACGCACCGCAGACGACTCGGGGATCAAGGGACGCGCCGACGACTTGGTTTCGCGGATCGCGACTTACAGAGATTATGAGGGCCGCAAGTCAGCGGAGATGAAACGGCTGGAAGCTCTCGCGGCAAACAGCGGCTCGACACTTGGACGCTCTGAGTCGTCAAAACCTCTGACTGAGGCTGAAGTTGCGCGCCAGCAGGAGATCTCGCGTCTTCGCTCGCTCAATGAGGCATTGTATCGAAACGCGGATGGTGAACAGCGCTCTATCGGCCGTGTGCAAAAGATCGAATGTCGATCGAAGCAAGTCTTTTTTACCGTAAAAACAGACAGCGAGACTTTTACCGTGATGAGCAAGGATTTTGAGAGTTTGTTGCTCAAGGCGCTCGATCCGGCGGCTGTCGATATCTCGATCGGCTGTGACGCAAAACTCGCTCAATTTACTGCAGTGCTTACATATAAGAACCTATCATCCCCAAGGAGCGGTATTCGGGGTGAGCTGATCGCGGTCGATTTTGTCCCGCCGGATTTTCGGTTTTTGAGCGCCGAAGAGATGAAAGGAGCGACGTATATTGTCTATGGGCAACCCGGCGATGGCCCGCGGCCGCCTAGCGACCCTCAGCGTCCGTCTACAATTAACGAAAACATGCCGCCCGATCTTGAGGCTCGCCGGCGAAACGCCATCATCCAAGCTCTAAGGGAGGCGGTTCGCAAACCGCTCGACGGTGAGAAGAGCGATATCGGCTATCTCGAGAAACTCGAATGTAGCAGTAAGAAGATTTTCTTTCACATTCGTACCGCCGATGGCGTCGTTAAATTGCTAAACTCGTCGCCTGAGTCGGTCAAGATCACTTTTTACACGCCCGACCTCGGGGGACTACAGATCGGCTGCGGGATGAAGCCGGTCGAGTTTCCGGCCGTGTTCAACTACACTGACAAACCAGATGCGAAAAACAAGATTGCGGGTGAGATCGTATCGCTCGAGTTCATGCCAAAGACATTTACATTAGTACCGTAAATGATTCATTGAGGTAGGCATCCGCTATCGGTCGGCGACTTGCACACACGAGTGCACTCCTCTAAAATCCTCGCAATCAATAAAATTATGCGAATCAGTCACATTCTGTCGTTTGTTCTCTGTGTTTCCAGCCTTGTGGGTGCCCAGCAGCCTGTTGCGCAACCGCAGCAATCGCCAACGCAAGCGCCTAGACCAGTCGCTTCAGCCGACAGGGAAGAGCCGCCCGTCGTGACAAAACACTCGATCCGTACAGGCAGTCGCACTCTCAATTACACGACGACCACGGGTTTTATGCCGATAAAGAATGCGGTGAGCGGCGAAACGGAGGCGCGCATTTTTTACATGGCTTACACGCTCGATAATGCGCCCGCGGGGCGGCCGCTGATGTTCTCGTTCAACGGCGGGCCCGGCTCAGCCAGCGTATGGCTGCACCTCGGAGCGCTCGGGCCGCGTCGAGTCAAAATGCTCGACGACGGAATGATGCCGCCGCCGCCATACGAGATGGAGGACAATGCATCGACGTGGTTGACGGAAACGGACCTGGTATTTATCGACCCGGTCGGTACGGGTTATTCAAGGGCGACGCGTCCCGACCTTGCAAGTAAGTTCTTCGGCGTTAATGGCGATATCGAATCGGTCGGTGAGTTTATCCGCATGTACTTGGGGCGTAACGAGCGCTGGACGGCTCCGCTGTTTTTAGTAGGCGAAAGCTATGGCACAACGCGCGCAAGCGGATTGTCGAACTGGCTCTTTGACCACGGCATCGCGCTCAACGGCATCGCTCTTGTATCGACGGTGATGAATTTTCAGACCATTCGCTTTGCGAACAACAACGACATGCCGCTGGTCTTCATTTTTCCGTCCTATGCCGTAACGGCCTGGTATCACAAACGGCTTTCGCCCGCGATGCAGAGCAAATCGGTCGAGCAGATCGCCGAGGAGGCGCGCACCTTCGCCGCGAACGAATTTATGCCTGCGATGCTGCGGATCGACAGATTGACGCCAGCAGAGCGTGCCGCATTGGCAGCAAAGTTCTCATCGTTTACGGGGCTGTCTGCGGATTTTGTTGAGCGGAATGATTTTCGCGTCGATCTCGGCGAGTTTAATAAGGAGCTTCTTCGCGAGCAGCGCCGCACGACCGGGCGTCTCGATAGCCGCTTCAAGGGCATCGATCGCGACGCCGCCGGCGACGGCCCGGACAGCGATCCATCGATGAATGCGATTCGCCCGCCATACACCGCGGCTTTCAACGCATATGTGCGAAGTGAGCTCGGCTTCAAATCCGACGTCGAATACTACATACTCGGCGGCGGTATCACGAGTCCGTGGAACTGGAACACCAACAATGCGTACGCCGACACGAGCATCACGCTAAAAGATGCGATGGCCAAAAATCCGTATATGAAAGTTTGGTTGTCGCAGGGCTACTACGACATGGCGACGCCATTCTACGCCGCCGAATATACGGTCTCGGCGATGAATCTCGACCAGTCACTGCGTCGAAATGTTTCGATCACCTACTACGAGGCGGGACATATGATGTACATCGACCTGCGTTCTTTGCGAAAGTTTCATGCCGACGTGACATCGTTCATCGCCGGTGCACTGAAGAAATAAATTACTTTGAGAACATCGTACACGCGCCAGTGTCGATGCGCGTGATGTACTCGAGAGCAAAGAGGTACCCTACCCTGACACTGCCGGGGATCACGTTTTCGAGTTTGTCGTTAGACGAGTGCATGTATCTCGGCCAATCCGCCGATAGAGCGCTCAGCGTGATCGCGGGAATATCCCGATCCTTAAATGAACTCGAGTCGGAGTCCGCACCCGGAATAGTTAGGGGCGTCACTTGTACCTTAAGTTCCTTGCCGAGCCCCTCAGCGAATTTTGTCATTTTGGAGCTCGACGCATTAGCCAAGACAACCGGATAACCGAGTCCAAAACTGTCGAGATTCACCATCGAGCAATAGGTCGGAAGGCTTTCCTTCGGGATGGCTTTTGCCATGACCTTTGACCCCTTTAATCCCTCTTCCTCGCGGTCGAAAGCGGCGAAAACATAAGTTTTCTGCGTCTCGGCGTCCCTGATCGTTCTAAGCAGATGAGCGAGAATCACGATGCCCGACCAGTTGTCGATGATGCCGCAGCCACTGCTGACCTTGTCAAAATGACCGCCGATTATGACAGTTTCGTTTGTCTTACCTTTTTTTGTATAGACGACGTTCTGGACGTCGCTTGTTTTCTCGGCCTTGACCTCAGACTCAGGCGCTCCCATCTTTACGAACAGCTTTTTGACCGCTTCGAGGCGTTCGCTATTTTTGCACGGGCCGTCTAGATCCTCTTTTAGCTCGGCTTCGGTGGAAATGCGCGGGCCGGCAGGTTGAACCGAAGTGGTAGATTGAGCAGCGATCTCGCAAACAAAAAATGCTGCGACCAGGAGGCTGAGAATTGCGTGCGTTCTAATTTTCATGATCTGTATCTCCGTTAATCAATTGAATTGCGTGTGCCAAAACCGGTCGAATGACCTCAAAACACTCCTCAACACCTTTTGGCGAACCGGGTAGATTTATGATTAAGGTATTAGCGCGAATACCGCAAACCCCGCGCGAGAGCATCGCCATTGTAGTTTTTGCCGCCGTATCGCGGCGCATCGCCTCGGCGAGCCCGGGAGCCTCGCGGGTCATCACGGAGCGAGTCGCCTCGGGCGTATTATCACGCGGCCCAAAACCCGTGCCGCCGGTCGTGATTATTAAATTAATATCTTCTCTCTCGGTCAGAGCGTGAATCGTTGCGCGTAAACTCTCAAGATCGTCGGTCGTGACGGTGCGTTCGACGATCTCAGCGTCGATGGACGTCAATAACTCTACTAACTTTTCACCCGAAATATCGTCGTCGATACTGCGCGTATCGCTGACTGTTATTATCGCTGCGTTGATCGAGCTCATAGCTAGATATTGTTGCACAAGCCCGCGCGTAAGCAAGGGCGAAACATTCATCGTGTCGCTTTCGCACTTGCTTACGCGCGCTTCTTGTGCATTAACCCGCAGGAATGTCGACTGCCTCGAGCCGCTGCCGGCGGCGGCCGTACATCACACTGAGCAGTACGCCGAGGACCACGAGCAGCATTCCCGCGATCGCGAACGGGCTCTGCGCTTCGCCAAAGATGATCCAGCCAACACTGATCGCATATACCAGACCCGTATAATTTATGATCGCAACGCTGGCGACGCGTTCGCTTTGCAGCGCACGCGTCAGAAACACTTGTCCGATCTGCGAAAATACGCCGACGAGCAACAGCCACAGCCAGTCCCATCCAACGGGCGTCTTCCAGTTAAAGAACAAACTGATGAATCCGACAACCGCTCCGACAAGCTGAAAATGCAACACGACGGTCAGCGGATGTTCACGTCCGCGTAAAGATCGTACGAGATTGTAGGCCATGCCGGAGCAAAACGCAGAGAACACGCCGAGAGCGAGATAGAATGGCGAGATGCGTTCATCGACACGTTCGATCAGCACCACGCCACCAAACGCGATCGCGTAAAAAAGCCACTGCATTCCCGTTACGCGTTCCTTCAAGACAAAGATCGCGATCGTAGCCGTAAAGATCGGCGAAAGATATTGTATGGTCTGGGCCGACGCGAGCGGCATGTTTTGCAGGGTAAGAAAAAAGCAGAACAACGCCGTCGTGCCGAAAAGCCCGCGAAGCAGCAGCAACAAGTGATTTTCGCCGATGACGCCGCCTTGTTGCCCGCGCAGGCCGTAAAAGCAGATCGAGGCCGCGATGATACACCGAAAGAAAACGGTTTCCATCGCCGGTATATGTGCGACCTGCTTGACGCAAATATTTGCCAAGAAAAAAGCGAGCGTCGATAAAAACATCGCCCGCACGCCGATTGTGAAAAATGTTGGTTTCGCGTCCAAACTAGAATTTTATTGGTTGACGCAAATATTTACCAATTGACACAACCAGCTACACTTAAGAAACTATTTAGCTGATAGAATATCATCGATATTGGGAGGTAAGCGGTGAACACACAAGGGAATCACACAACACCGATACATCCGGGTTTGGTTTTACAGGATGAACTAGCCGAACGCGGGATCAGCCAATCGTCACTTGCCGAACATATCGGCGTTTTGCCAAAAACGATAAACGAGATATGTCGCGGCAAACGCGGAATCAGCGTTGAAATGGCGTGGAAACTGTCAAAGGCTCTCGGCGCGAGTCCAAGTTTCTGGCTCAATCTGCAAAATAATTGGGAATTGAGCTTGTTTGACGCAAATTCGATTCGCCAGATCGACCGCGTCCCCGACAGTGTTGTTAATTTCTAGAACTTAAAAGCGTGCGAACGCACGCACGCCAATTGTGAGAAATGTTGGTTTCGCGTCCAGATTAGCAGTCTAGTAATTGCCGCAAAATTTGGCTAGTAACGACAGCGGCTCGGCGTCAACGACGCACAATTCATCATCCTGCATTCTCAATTCTCAATTCTCAATTCTCAACTCCCGGAGGCCGGCTTTCTGATGACTATTAAGTACTACTTTTCAACGGGCGAAATATAAATTCAAGTGTTGCTGTCAAGCGGTTTCAGTAAGGAAATTCTATCCGAATTTTTGCATAGCTCCCACATATTGCTATGCATTCTGCCTACAATGAGAAACACTAGAAAATCCTGTTCATATATTGCGCGTTCTGCAATCCTATTCCAGTTCGGAATATCAACAGTTGTCGATGGCGAGGGAACATCTTCGGGATGGGTGTGCCACTCGCCGAGATAAAGACAAGTTCCTTTTGATTTGCTCCACGCTTTCTTTACTTGTCTTTGAGCGTTTTCGCGACGGCGAAAAAATGAAAATCTACTTTTCTTATCTGCTTTGTCAGGCGTTGTAATCTCATCAATTACAACATCATTACTATCACGGATGATGCGGCCTAAAATCATACCACCACTTTCCGGCGTGGAGTTTTCCAGTTGTCGAAAACTCAATAGTTCTTCCAGTGGATCAGAACTAATATAGATAATTCCACCATTTGGGCGCACGAATTTCATAGGTGGCCGCAGTATTCGCACTGGTCATCTGAAAAGTTGTGTTCAACCCTTTGTTCGTCTTCCGAGAACATCTTTCCCCGCTTTGACAAGATGAGACCTTCAGCCTCGAACGCCTTCTTTCGGGTCAACCAACTGACGAGTGCATTAGAGTCAATGTCACCCGTCAAAAAATCAATAGCTCGGCGCGCGGCTTCATTTGCGGCCTTGTCAGCATCTAATGCTGAGAAAGGAGTAAATACACCGACGCAACCCGAATGAGACCTCTGAAAATTTTGGTTGGGTGCTGCAAAACTAGATTGATTGAAGAAGCCCTGATCTTCATTCCTGCGAAAGATACATCTGAAACAGCCACTCCCAGGGTTTATTTTTTGAATCAAATGTCCACCTAAACTTAGTGGTTCAACCCAGACGTGCATTCGTGGGACGTCCTTTGAAAATAGTTCATTCAAGGAAAATTCGAGATTGTCGTCACCCACGGTTACGATGATGAGATCTGACTCATGGACGAAGCCCGACTCCTCTACGAGTAGGGTTTCAATGTCCTTATTACGATATTCGTGGACTTGCTCTGGGAAACGCCGGTCGAGCAAGGCGCACATCCCGGCAGCCTTATTCGAACCAATATCGTCGATACCAAGAAGATGCCTGTACAAATTTTCAACGTGATAATCTTCATTGTCGACAATTCGGAGCTTGCCGACCCCACTAGAAGCCAACTTTTCACTGACTCGGCTTCCGATAGCACCACTCCCGAGCACAACCACGGTTTTTTCAATTAAATTCAATTCTGAGCCACCTCGTGAAATTATGAACTCTTTATCAAGTCGATCCACCTTTATTTTAGTCGTCGGATTTGTCATGGAAAGGTGAAATTCCTTTGCCCCCTGAACTCTATAACCGGGTCTGAAACCTGCCTGAGCTTTTGTTAGGGCTTTTCCGCTTGCTCGTTCGATCCTCACGGCGACCAAGGTTCGTTGGTCCATCTCCAAGGTCGGCATCGACAAAAGTACGATTCGAGGCAAGTCGTTATGGTATAGCCAACGATCAAAGAGCGTCGCAGTTTCGAGCGAGCAATAACTCCGAAGGTAGTCATATAAATTTCTATTAAGAACTGGCTCAGAGAACGACGGTGGATAAAAAGGCCTTTCTATTTGGACTAAATAACCCGCGTCCACTTTCAATAACTTATGTTCTAATTTTGAACCCCAGTTTAGAGCCGCATTTTCAGAGTCGGCGAGCAAAACGTAGGGGTCTGGGAGTTTTCCTTGAATGCTCATGCACAAAATTTCTCTTGATCCTCCAAACGGATTACAAATCGACCACAAGTGTTCATCCGTCTTCCAATAGGCTACAAACTCTTCTATAAAATCATCGAAATTTTCCTTTCGCAGCCCCTTGAGGAGAACCTCACTTCGTGCCTTCTCTATGGTTTCGTCGATTACTGCAATCGGACGCGCCGCATCAATCAATAGACCTGTATTTCTAAACAGGCACAGTTTTCCATTCTCTTCCTGATGAGGTATGCGATGCGGAAGTACCGTGCGTAAAACATATACTGACGGCACCTTCCGGGGAAATCCGGGCGGGAGAACCACTGTTACCGGCAACACCCCAAATTCGTCGCAATCAATTGTTCCAGAAAATTCGTTGTTTTTCTGTTCAATAAAACCGCGGTCTATCAGAGCATTTTTAACTTCGTCGATTTGAGGCTTCGTTGTTGACATGAACCCAAACTATTACCCAGAACGGCTAGATGTCACGATGGCCGGAGCCGCCGTTGCCTTCGCAACTTCTTCCGATTTTGGAACCGGAAAATCACGGCCGAAAATCTTTTGAAGAATTGCACATGCCTTTTCAGGAGCAGTCTCAGCCTTGGCCGCCATCAATGCTTCGTACATCTCTTTATAGCCTGATTTCAGATCGTCCATTTCTTCATTGCTTAAACGACAAAAGACATCATCGTATTCCTGTGTGGGCTTCTTCACAACAATGCGCCCACTTTGAGTCGAGGCGCTCAGTGCAATAGACGCAAGGGCGCTGAGATCGTCGGGATCGCCCACCCAATCAACATGCGGAGCCAACCGTTCGGCGGCCAGTAATGTAAACGCGATTCCCGGTGGTTTCGCATCGGTCATTTCAGGAATACGTTCGTCAATCCAGCGTCGTTGATATCTAACGACCCGGCGAAATTGATCGGTCTGAGTCGCCGTGTCCTTCGTATTTTTGAACGGCTCTCTTTTGTCAGTTACATACTGAATCAAGTCCTTTGGTTCGGAAGGGAGCCAACCATCGGTTTTATGACCAAGACGGAACTGCTCCTTTTCATCCTCGTCGATCCAGTTTGCATACGTAACTAAATCTACATGATAAACAGGCTTATCCTTGTAAGTAACCCGAATACACGGTCCGTGTTCTTCGACTGATTCCGTATGCCCGTCAACGGCTTCGTAGACCCAACTGCGGACCGTCCCTGCATCATATTCATGTTCAGTAATTCCAAAACGCAGGCCAACATCTATATCGTATTCAAGTTCCTCAATAGGAATCACCCCCGTTTTCATCTTGTAGCTACCTTGAAGAAGCCGCCGAAAACCAGGCCGATCGTTTTCGGCTAGATGGTTCGCAATTCTTTTCAAGATTATGTTTCTCTTTTCCTTTAAAGTACTGTTTGACCTATAGTCGGTTCGGATTCTCTTGTGAAATTCGTCGAAATATTTTTGTACATTTGCCATGTCTATTCTCCTTCTTAATTCTCAGTTAAAAAACTGGCTTATTCGGTTCCGCGTCGGACCGTCATGAGCACAGGTTGACCCAAGTTGCTTTAGAGTTGCTGTCGCACGCGCGTCAGCAATGTCCATTTCTAATCCTTTCGGTTTAGGAAAACTGATTCGTTGGTATCGGGATTTCTCTCCAAGGTTCCAGTCAATTAGACGTAATAAACTTTGGTGGGCAATCTCAGAAGTTCCATCAATCATCATGTTAAAAACACTGGTTCGCCAAAAAAATAAACCTCGACTCAAAACCTGCCGTTGTAACCATCCAAGACCAGCGTCAGGTTGGCCGATATCGGATCGAGGCGTCGATAGCGACAGCACTGAAACATCATCTGCATTCGACTTCAAATGTGAGATGGCTTCAATAAAGCCAATCAAAGCGGGATGATTCGCGTATACACCACCGTCGCAAAAGGATTCGACGGTGCCCGTATTTGGGCACGTTAATCTCACAACGGGAAAATAAAAGGGCGCGGCGGCGCTCGCAAGAGCGATATCTTTTAAGAAATATCCATTGTCGCGAGTAAGTTCCGGACTGTGGTCTGTCTTAAAAACTCGTGGTTTTCCATTTGTTACAGAAAACGAGGTCACCAACACCTTTTTCCCTTTCTCCAGCAGGCTTCCGACCGTCGCATCGCCAAATGCGTCGTTTAATGCCTTACGCAAAGGCACGTTAGAATAAAGGGCGATAAAGAGTCCTCGAGGAAATCTTGCGAATCGATACCATCGAAAACGATTCTTAAAAACTTCGCGACCAAGTGTTTCATAAAGGTCAGTAATCTCCGAACCTGTCATACCCGAAGCTAAACCTAGTGCAACAATTGCCCCAGTACTTGTTCCACAAAATAGCTCGAACGAATCGCAAAAGCGTGTCTGAAAATGTCGTTCCGTCTCGGTGATAAACGCAGCGGTAGCCAGTCCCAAATATCCGCCTCCGTCTGCACTAAAAATCTTCATACTAAAATGATGACACGTATTTCATTGAAGGGCTAAGGTTTCGCCTATGCTACATACTACTCCGATCAAGTTGATTCCGCAAGTGATGTTCCCGCTCAGGATTCGCCTTACTTTCGTGCGGGTTTCTGCAACGTGCGGCCTTCTGCAAGAACATCACGGCATGTCTCGAGCGGCTTCCAAACAGTGCCGATGATAGTAAATCGTGAATCGCCGAGAAGGCGAGAAGGCTTCTCAAGGCAAAAGTAAAAAAACAAAAGGCAAAAAATTGGAGGGCGAGAGGGCGAGAGAGGGTGAATGTGATCCAACACACGTAACTTATGTGCGATCAGTGATACTGTTCGTGGTATCGGATAAGAACCGATGCGGGCTTTCTTTAATTTGCAGCTTCGCGTGGGGTTTTTGATCAGTCAGGAGATAAGATAAATGAAGCACACAAATTTAATATTATCAACAGTTTTGGCAATCATGCTTTTGTTTGTAGGTGCAGTTTTTGCACAGGACAAGAAAATGGAAATGCCCAAGGGCGCTATGGATATGGCCGCGATGCATAAAGACGGCCATCACGCATTGATGATGGCCTATCATCACAACGCCATTGCATTTACAAAAGCGCTCTGGGATATGAGCGCGAGCGGTAAGATCGACGACATCGATCTGGCGCGTGCGGCCTTTGCCGAGGTCAAGCGGAGCATCGAAAAAATGGACGAGATCCATAAGATGCATATGAGCAAGATGGGTAAGATGGACGCTGCGATGATGGAAAAAATGAAACCCATGATGACAAAAATGGAAGCTGACAAAGCCGCTCTGATGGGACACGTTCAGTCACTCGAAAATGCTCTGAAAGCAAACTCGCCAAGCGCCGCCGAGATTGAGATGCATGCCGCGGCAATTTTGCTAAGGCTGCAGAAAGCCGCCATGGCGGAAAAGAAAATGGAGATGTAGAAGCCGCGACGGCGAGAGGGCGTGACGGCGAGAGGGCGAGAGGGCGAGAGAGCGGCTACTGTTTCGAGTCATTGCAACCGCAGTCACTGCCGCAGCCGTGTTTAACTGAGAATGCTCGGCGTTTACGTAATAGCATGATGGTCGCGTAAGCAACGGCGGCAGTTATGATAGCGATTACAAGAATGTTCTGTAGCATTATTCAAACCCCAGAGCCTTGCCGACTTGATATGTAACCAGCGCCGCGACGTATGCCAAGCCCGTCATATACGCAAGCATGAAGAGCGGCCACGTCCATGAATTTGTCTCGCGGCGCACCACCGCAAGCGTCGACATGCATTGCATCGCAAGGACGAAGAATACCATCAGCGTCAGCGCCGTGAGCGGCGTCCACGCGGGGCGTCCGTCATCGGTTTTTGCATCGCGGACCGCGGCGAGCAGCGTTTCACTCTGTTCGTTTTCGTCCTTGCCAACGTTGTAGATTATCGAGAGTGTCGAGACGAGCACCTCACGCGCGGCAAAGCTCGCGATCAGCGCGACACCGATCTTCCAGTCGAATCCTAGCGGCTCGATGACCGGCTCGATCGCGTGACCGAGCTTGCCGGCGAAACTGTTTTTGAGCTGCTCGGCCTCAGGGAGAGTTTCGAGTTCCGCGTTTCGAGTTTCGAGTTGTCCGGTACTCGGAACCTGGAACTCGGAACCCGGAACTGCCGATCTCGGAAAGTACATCAGCGCCCAGAGGATGATCGAGATCGCGAGAATCACCGTTCCGGCGCGTTTTAGAAAGAGCCACGCACGCGTCAACATATTTTGAAAGACGGTTCGAAGGTTTGGCAGACGATACGGCGGCAGCTCCATCAAAAACGGCGGCGGCGGCGCCTTTAGGACGGTGCGTTTCAGAATAAAAGCGACAATGATCGCGACGACGATTCCGAGCGCATACATCGCGAGCATTAAAATCGCGCCGAGCGAGATAAACCCAAGCACCGTTTGACCGGCAAAAAACGTCGCGATCATCAATGTGTAGACTGGCAGACGAGCCGAGCACGACATGAATGGAGCGATCATGATCGTCGCAAAGCGGTCGCGACGACTCTCGATGGTTCGCGTTGCCATTATGCCGGGAATCGCGCATGCGAAACTCGAGACAAGCGGTAAAAACGCTTTACCGTGCAGGCCGACGCGACTCATTAGCTTATCGAGCAGAAACGCCGCTCTGGCCATGTAGCCGCTGTCTTCGAGCAGAGAGATAAACAAAAAGAGCAGCAGGATCTGCGGCAAGAAAACGACAACGCCGCCGACGCCGGCAATTATGCCATCGGCAAGCAGATCTGCGAGAATGCCCGCGGGCAGCTGTGTTCGTACAAGGTCGCCAAGCGCGTGAAAGCCCTGCTCGAGCAGATCCATCGGCAGGCTTGCCCACGAAAAGATCGTTTGAAAAACAACAAGCAAAATCGCGACGAGTATTACGAGGCCAAAGAACTTATGTGTCAGCACACGGTCGATCTTCTCCGACATGCGATGTTTTTCGTGATCGCTGTGCCAAACCGATTCTTGAACGACGTTCGAAATATACTTGTAACGCGCGAATATCTTGCCGTGAGCGCCGTCTTCACCTGTATCTTCAAAGGTGTAGGGAACTGTCGGCGCCGTTCCGATCACCTCTTCAACTTTTTCGGCTAACTCGTCAATGCCGCGACCTGTTTTCGAATTCACGGCAACGACCGGAGCCTTTAACAACGCAGAAAGCATCGGCATATCGATCTCATGCTTTTGCTTTTCAAAAACGTCGATCATTGTCAACGCGACGACGACTGGCACCCCAAATTCAAATAGCTGCGTGACAAGATACAGATTACGTTCGAGATTGGTGACATCTACGACGGCGATGATCGCGTCCGGTTTTGGGATACCGCTTTGCTCACCGGTGATAACCTCGCGGGCGATCTGTTCGTCGAGCGACGTGGCGTCGAGACTGTAAAGGCCCGGGAGGTCGATGAGATTTGCCAGCCTGGCAGGAAGCGTCCACGCGCCGGTTTTGCGCTCGACAGTCACGCCAGGATAGTTTGCAACCTTTTGTTTTAGACCTGTGAGGGAATTAAAGAGCGTCGTCTTGCCGGCGTTTGGGTTGCCCGCAAGTGCGATCGTAAGATGTCGCTCAAAGCTCGTGTCGTTCATTCATCGCGAGGCTTAGAGAGCGACTTCGATAGCGTCGGCTTCGCTGCGACGCATCGCTAGACTATAACCGCGAAGGCGAACTTCGATCGGGTCGCCAAAAGGAGCGCTCTTTACAACCTGCAGCCGGGCGCCAGGGGTCACGCCAAGCTCCATCAGCCTTTTAGACACTCGACTAGAACCGTTAACAGATTTTACGCGCGCGTCCGTGCCGTGGGGCAGATCCGTGACCGTCAATTTACCTTCAGTTTTTCTTTTCATCTTTTTTTGGTTTTGTTTCCCAGAGAACGTTGATGATCACCCATTTACCGTTGAATTTGCCAACGTGAAGATAGTCGATCCAGTCGCGCATCTCGAGTTTGACCGTCGCCGCAGAACCGAACACATCGAAGATCGTCACATCCTTTTGCTGTTCATCTTTTGGGGTCTGTTTGCCATAGCCGGAGCGCGTACCTTGCACGAGCGACATCGCAGTCATCTGACCTAGATTGCTTTGGCCACGGTCGTTCGTGCGGACAATTCGTTTTGCGAGGTCGGGGCTCAATGCGCTCTCCATCTTGTCAGCGTTGCCCTCATACCAGCCTTCGGCGTAATTTAGCGCCGCACGTTTTATAGCATCGCGGTCAGCGTCTGTCTGAGCAAACCCACCAATCGCAGAAATGGCAAGAATTATTAAACCGAACGTCAGATTGCCTCTCATAATTTCGCCCTCTCGATATGAGCATAATTCTATCCTAATTGAAAACCATTTTCAATTGCAATTCAAAAATTGTTGTTTTGATCGCGAAAGACCAGGGTTTAACCGTTATTTTTGAATAAGATCGGCCTGAAGGGAACCTATCGAGAAACGAACCGGAGTTCGTCCCTGGGTCATACTCAGCCATATTTTGGGTGCGAGCGCGTCAAGCTGCGGGTTATCGTTGCCCGTGGAGATCGAGATCATCTGAGCCTGCATTTTTGAGCCATTGATTGTGATCTCTTCGGGTTGCGATGGACGCAGCGTGAAAACATACGCCCGTGATTCCCAAAACACGGCGACGCGGGTGTCGTTCACCGGGCTCGTCGCGTCGCGGCTAGGCGTGAGGTTAAACGAACGCATCGCGTAGATGAGCGAGAGTATGCTGTGCGTACCGACCGGAGCCTCGAACGGTGGTATCGTCCCCGCCTTGATAGCACCTGTTCTATTGTCGAATGTCGCGGTCCCGTTCAAACCGGGCAGTGCATTTCCAAAAACAACTTCGATCGAGCGAGGGGCTAGGGTCTCAGGATCGACCAGCGTGCGGACATTATCGCCTCGCAAAAACAGTTTACCGCCCGGTTCGATCGTCGTGACCTCAGCGGTAAGCACGAGGCTATCCTCGCCATTGATCAGCTTGCGCTCCTTCACGTTCAGCATGATCGTTCCGGCAGCAACACCTGCTGAGGTAACACGATAATCAAGGGTCTCGCCAAGTCTAAATCCAAGTTCCGGGCTGAGCGGACGATTATCCACGTATGGCGTTGGGCTCGGAGTTGGCCGAGGAGTGATCTGTGGCAAGGGCGTTCTGATCGCCTCAGGCGTTGCGGACGGAGTCGGGACGGGCTCGGGTTTGCTGATGCCGACGAGCGTGACACGGAATTCACTCTTACCGTGTTTAAATCGAAACAGTACGGGAACACGTTCGTCATCGGTCGAAAAATTTATCCTAATATCTCGCAATCCGATAGTTGTGAAGTACTCGCTCGTCACGGTTGAGATCGTTGTGTCGAACTCACCCGCATCGGTTTTTACTTTTTCCGCACCGATCGAGAGAAAATTGACGACGTGTTGCGAAGCGTCTTCAAACAGTGGAAAGCTGCCGGTTCCGCCGCTCTGACGAGCCTTATATATCGCAGAGACGAGGTCGTAATTCGCAGTCGGGGTCGTCAAAAAATTTTGAATAACCTCCTTTGGCAGCGGGCCGTCGTTGTCCAGTTTGCTCAAGTAGACGGGCAATCCTGTTTCCGGCGCGACGTAAATCGTGCGGCTCTGATCGACAAAGAAAAAAGCCGCACTCACAAAATCCAGAGTTTTTACTTTCGCTCGCAGCTCGACGACGTCACGGCCGCTGAGTTTGCCCGTTGATGCGACCCGCAACTCGGCATAACCGATATTCGAAAATTTGTCGAATGAGATCTGGTAGGTGAGCTTTTCACCGATGCGAAATTGACCAGCCGATTGCGCTCGTAAACCGATCGCCGATACCGCGAAAAAAACTGCAAAGACGATGAGCTTTATAAATTTTGAGAAACCGAATTGCATCGATTAGTTTTCAGCCTCTGCGATCATAGATTCGAGTGCTTTAACGCGATCGGCAGCTTGCGTGATCGGGCGGCCGATGACGACATAATCCGCTTCCCAAGCGATCGCGTCGCGAAGAGTTGTTACACGCCTTTGATCGTCGGTTGTTCCGCCCGTCGGACGAATCCCGGGCGTTACGGTGAGAAAACTCCTGTCGTCGACGGCCGCTTTTATCGCGATCACTTCTCGCGGAGAAGCGACCACGCCGTCGAGGCCGCTAAAATGTGCGAGACGAGCCAAGGTGGTCACTTGATGCTCGACGCTGCCTTCAAAACCGGTTTCTTTCAGAGTGTCGGCGGTTGAGCTTGTGAGTACCGTCACACCGATAATGTGCGGCCGTGTCACGCCACTTTGGAGGCAAAACTCCGCGACGTCGTTCGCTGTGCGTTTCATCATCTCGCTGCCGCCGATGGCGTGAACATTGAACATCCACACGCCAAGTCTTGCGGCCTCGACCCCCGCATTTGCAACCGTATTCGGAATGTCGTGAAATTTCAGATCGAGAAAGACCTTTACACCCGACGACGTTACTTCGCGTACAAATTCAGGTCCGGCAGCGGTAAAAAGCTGCATGCCGATCTTGAATGCCACGACCTTGCCGTTCAACTCACCCAAGATCTGACGAGCTTCATCCCGCGTTTCGACATCGAGGGCGACAATTATCTTTTCGCAGGTTTTTGAGATTGCGTTCTTAGCCTGAGTAGCTTGAGTCATTTGTGATCAATCGCTTGTAGGAATCCCGCGAAACCGGCCTCGCTCCCAAATATATGACGTTCCGGCTTTTTCCCAAAAATAGCTCGATATTGCGTCGTTCTTATATCGAAAGTTCTTACCGGTATCGTAATTGTAACCTCTGTCTCCTCGCCGTATCGACCCTAGACCATCGTTGGCCGCGAGCAGATAGGTCTCATAATTTCTGCCGCTTCTCATTAAAACAACTGTGATCCGCTGTTGCTGGTTCGATTTCAGCTGCAACATCGCCGCATGATCGGTCCTACCATCGCCGTTCCAATCCCCTGTAATGAAATTTGGCTGTTCGTACGGACGTTCGCGTCTAAAATATTCGGTTATCTCGGGCTGTATTTGAGCCATCGTCCAGCTCGAAAACTTGCGCGATAAGAGTCGCTTACAGTCGGTCGGGATGTTTATTGTCTGCGCTCCAACAGGAACACATAGACAGCAAAATATGAGTGCAATTGCGAATCGTCTTCTCATTATTCAGTCGAGATCGAGTGGATTCCTGAACGGTGTTCCGGTGTCGGTGTCGGCGCGTTTCATCGCTTCTTTGAACTTTTCCTCGAGCAGCCGTTCGCGGTCCTTCATCGACGACATCTCTTGAGCAAAAATCTGATCGCGGTGCTCTTTTTGCTTGCTAAGCTCACCCTTTAGATCCTCAAACGAGCCAAGAACCTTTTTCTTCTCTTCGTGTGCGAGCAGCGCGCCCGTACCGGCATCGATGGTCAGCGTCGCCTCGCAGCATGGGCAGATGATCGAGTACTTATCCATATCCAGGGTGGATTATACAATATCGGATTCAGTTTTTAGTATTTTTGCACGACGGGAAGACCCGTGCCGCAAAAAAGGCCATGGCGAAAGCGCACCATGGCCGTTGAGACATTCAGGAGGAAGACGCAGTTATTTTCCGTCGGGGATGATCTCGACCTTTACGGTGTATGAACCGGTGTTGTCATCCAAGAAGCCCTCGTTGATGCCGAGGAACAGAGCACCGTCGCGCGTTGCCGTGAATTCACGCTCGGAGCCGATATAGATAAAGTCGTTGTTGTCGTCACCGATGACGGCGATAAGGGCGCCGGTCGCGACGTTCCTTAGAAGTTTGTTTGGGTCTTCGATATCAGGCTCGCCCGCAGGTGAAGACGATTTGTTTTTGCCGAGGCTTACTTTGCCGTCGCCGCTGATTCGGATTCGCTGGCCTTTTTTTAGGACCCAGCCGGTGTTCGTCCAGCCGTTAGCGGTGTTGTCGGCGAGCACCTTTACGCTCCACGTGACGGGCTTCATCGCCGCGGGAGCGGATGTCGATTGCGGAGCGGACGGTCCGCGTGACCCGCTGGTTAACACGACGCGCGTCGGCTGCGGATCGGGGTTAGGTTCAGGCTGCTTGGAAACAGTAGTGCGGGTCGAGGGCGTAAGCTGTGGTTTGCCAGACGGTTCGTCAAACATGATCGACTCGATCTCGTTCGCAAAAAACGTCAGCTCCTTTCGCCGCGAGCCTTCGCCCATGACGACGGTGAATTTACCGCCGCCAAAGGCCGTGATCTTTCCCTTTATGATGCTGCCGTCCTTTAGGCGTATCGTATCGGCAAAGGCGACAACGGTGAGCGAGACCATCAGGGCCGAAGCTGCCAAAAGACGTAAGATTTTGTAACTAAACGACATATTTCCTCCAACAACACTCGCGGGCCAAAACTGACTTACAGATAAAATGATAATTTTCGACCTGAAATCGGGCCGCAGAAGTGATGATTTTTACGGGTTTTGAGTTGCTAGATTTGCTAGTCAGGCAAATTCAAGGGTAAGCCTACACAATTTTGTTCAAGTTGTAAATGAATTTTTTCCTGCCTGTAGTTAGCACATCATATGTCCGGTGGTAGTAGCAGGTGATATGTCCGCTTTTAGGGGCAAGGGGTAGAAGATGGGTAGCAGGAGACAAATGAACTGCTATGAGACTTTACTCTGGAGCCGCATGG
>JBJXFZ010000048.1:0-10686 GCA_046154245.1 Pyrinomonadaceae bacterium | reverse complement strand
CCTCATTGCGGACGAGGGCGTCCGCGTTCCAATGAACCGCTTTCGGCCGAATATCGTCGTCAGCGGTTCGGGGGCTTATGCGGAAGACAACTGGAGCAAAATTCGCATCGGCGACACTGTCTTTCGCTCGACAAAACCGTGCGAGCGCTGCGTAGTGACAACGGTCGATCAGGCAAAAGGCGACTTTGCAGGAAAGGAGCCGCTAAGAACGCTTGCGACCTACCGCATGGCAAAGGACGTGATGCCGGAACGCTTCGCTCAGCTCGGCGTCGGCGAAAACGCAGTTCTATTCGGTCAAAACCTGATCGTAGAAACTCACGGCGCGACGATCAAGATCGGTGACAAAGTCGAGATTATTGATTAAGAGGCTGTCCAACGATGAGCTCGTATGCCTTTAGATATCGCTGCGACGTGGCCTCGGCTACCTCGGGTGGCAATTCGGGTGCGGGCGGCTGTTTATCCCAGTCGAGCGTTTCGAGGTACTCGCGAACGAACTGCTTGTCAAAAGATGGCTGAGCGTGTCCGGCCTCGTAAGCTTCGGCATCCCAAAAGCGCGACGAGTCGGGTGTGAGGGCCTCGTCAACAAGAAGAATATTCCCGTCAGTATCTACGCCGAACTCAAACTTCGTGTCCGCGATAATAATGCCTTTTGTTAAGGCGTATTCCGACGCGGCCTTGTACAGTTTTTGCGAGGTCGATTTTAAGTACGCGGCGGCCTCGGCACCGACGATCGCCTTGAACTGCAGTCCCGTAATGTTATCGTCGTGGCCGACCTCGGCTTTGGTTGCGGGCGTGAAGATCGGTTCGAGCAGGCGGTCGCACTGTTTCAGATCGCGTGGCAGATCGTAGCCGCAGACCTTTCGACTCGTCTTATAATCCTTCCAACCCGAACCTTCGAGATAGCCGCGAACTACACATTCGACAGGGAAAACCTCAGCCCGTTTGACCAGCATCGAGCGTCCACGTAGTTCTTCTCGACTGTTGATCGGGTCGGGCATCTCGTCGATCTCTGTCGTGATCAGATGATTGTCCGCGATATCGGACAGCCGGTTGAACCAAAATTTCGACAACTGGGTCAGGACTGCGCCCTTGTGTGGGATGAGCGTCGGCAGCACGCAATCGAAAGCCGAGATGCGGTCGGTCGCGACCAGCAGAAGGCGTTTTTCGTCGACCTCGTAAACATCGCGCACTTTACCACGATGGAGCAATTTAAGATTCGGGATCAGGCTGTCGGAAATTAGGGCCGGACTTGGCATAAGAACTCATATATCACTGTATTACGAATCGCCGATTTGGGCAAAAATGCCGCTTATTTAGTTGTTTTGTGGAAATGCAAGATCGTTGAACCTTTATAAACGCTGGCAAAAAGTTGATGACAAATGCCAAACAAACGTGCATAATAAGGAACGGCGGCGCTGACGCCAAGTCCTGTTCGCAAAGGACTTCCGGTCCCTACCCCCCTTTTTTAAGTTATTGAGTTCTCCACGTCATGGCACACAGCTATTCAATGATGAGTCGTCTAACCACCCTATTTACCGCGATCGTGGTCCTCGGGTCGAGCGCCGCCGGGCAGCCAAGCGCAGAGCAGCTTGCCGAGGACGCCGCTAACCAGTGGTGGTACACCATGATCCTGATCGTTGTCTGCGGTCTTGGCCTGGCGATCTACTTTTGGAAGAAAAGCACACGAGGCGCGCTTCGGCCCGAAAACGACAATCGGTATGCGAGCTACTACTCGGACATTGTCGATGACTGTTATGAGAACGTGGACGCCGACAAAGAACTCGAATGGCTGCGAACGGTAAAGAACCCGAAAGCGAAAATTCCCAAGATCAAGTTTGAGCTAAAGAAAGCTAAAAAAGAGCGTCGTGAACAGGCTCAAGCGATAGGAGAAAAAGCGGCAGGCGAAATCGACACGAAGGCTTTTCAGGAAAAAATGCGCAAGCTGCAGTATGCGCAATTGCCGATCAACTCGTTCACACAGCTTGCAAATGCAAAAAGCTATAAACCGCTGCCGGTTTCCGACGATCCTTCGCTGTCGGACGCGATCGATCAGGCAAGCGATGAGTTCGAAGAGGACGAGGCCGTTCGCGAGGTCGCGTTGAGGGTTTTGGCGGCCTTTAAGACACAAAATTCTGTCGAGGCTGTAGCACAGATAGCTCTTTACGATCTGTCGGCGAATCTGCGATCAAAGGCTGTTACGACGCTCGCCGAGTTTGATCACGAATCCGTTTTCGAGACGATATTACTTGCATGCGCCGATCCGACCCGAGAAGTTCGAGCCGCGGCCGCCCGCGGACTGTTTAAGCTGAGCTTTGACCGCGCGCACGCTTGGAAACGCATTATCGAAGCAAACGACGAATACCGCACGACACAGGCGGCACGGGCCGCCATCGAATCGGGTCTCGTCGAAAAATCGATCGAGCGTCTGATGCACGATGACGTCAAGGTTGCGTACGAAGCTTTCGCGCTCTGCTCGATGTTGATAAAAGCCGGCGAGACAAAGGAGATCATCGCGTCACTAAAAAATCACACCGATCTTCGGGTAAAGTTTGCGATACTCCACTTGCTGCAAACTCAGAAAGACCAGAGAATTTTGCCTGAGCTCTATAAGATCGCAAGCCTCCGATCTCTTTCTAGTGAAGTTATGGAGCGCCTGCGCCATACGATCTCTGTTTACGAGGAAGTCAACGCTTTGGCGCAGTAAAAACGAACTCGTCGTCTGCGAGCGATCAGAGTTTAAGTGCCTACTCTAGACAAAAGAGAAGAAACAATATACGCGCGCTGAGAAACAGGGCGGCAAACGCTCTAGGGAAGTAGCCGCACTTTGTCGAAACGTACGGTTTGATCTATGATTAGACTGTGCAATTCCGTCTCATCTCTGAAAATACGCCAAAGGGCGATCAGCCGGAAGCGATCAAGCAGATCGTCGACGGGCTGAGCGATGGCGCGGATCATCAGGTTTTGCTGGGTATTACAGGCAGCGGCAAGACGTTTACGATCGCCAACGTGATCGAGCAGACGCAGCGGCCGACGCTCGTGCTCGCTCACAACAAGACGCTTGCGGCTCAGCTTTATCAGGAATTCAAGACGTTTTTCCCCGAAAACGCGGTTGAGTATTTCGTCTCGTACTACGACTATTACCAGCCCGAGGCATATGTGCCGGCGGCTGATCTGTACATCGAAAAAGAAGCGACCGTGAACGAAGAGATCGACCGGCTTCGTCTGTCGGCGACGCGCGCCCTGTTTGAGCGCCCCGATGTGATCGTTGTTGCGAGCGTGTCTTGCATTTACGGTCTCGGCGATCCGGACGCGTATTACGGAATGCTGATCTTTGTCGAGCCGGGTATGCAGATCAAACGCGAGGAGTTTTTGAAAAAACTCGTCGAGCTGCAGTACGAGCGCGTGAATATTGACTTTGACCGAGGCAGTTTTCGCGTTCGCGGCGACGTCGTCGAGATCTACCCGAGCTATCAGGAACAGGCCTATCGCATCGAGTTCTGGGGCGACGAGATCGACTCGGTGTCGACGATCGATCCGCTGCTCGGCGAGGTTTTGCACAAGCACGATTCGAGGCTCCCGATCTATCCAAAAACCCACTATGTGATGTCGCGTCCCGTTATAAAGCGTGCGATCCAGACAATAAAGGACGAGCTTGTATGGTGGGAAGAACAACTTGTAAAAGAAGGCAAGGTCGTCGAGGCGCAACGGCTGCATCAGCGCACGATGTACGATCTCGAGATGATAAAAGAGATGGGTTTTTGCCGCGGCATCGAAAATTATTCGCGGCATCTGACGGGGAAAAAACCGGGCCAGCCGCCGCCGACACTGCTCGATTACCTTCCGGGCAACGCCTTAATGGTCATCGACGAATCGCACCAGACCGTGCCGCAACTCGGCGCGATGTTCAAGGGCGATCAGTCGCGAAAGGGAACTCTTGTCGAGTACGGTTTTCGTCTGCCGAGTGCAAAGGACAACCGTCCGCTGAATTTTGAGGAGTTCGAAGCTCGCGTTGGCCAGACGATCTATGTTTCTGCTACGCCAGGTCCCTACGAACTGACAAAGACCGGCGGCGAGGTCGTCGAGCAGATCATTCGTCCGACCGGCCTTCTTGATCCGCGCGTCGAAGTTCGCCCCGTGAAAGGCCAGATCGACGATCTTCTCGAGGAGTGCCGCACGCGTGCCGAGCGTAACGAACGCGTGCTCGTCACCACGCTGACAAAACGCATGGCCGAGAATCTGAGCGAGTATTTTGCCGAGGTCGGCGTGCGTGTAACCTATTTGCACAGCGATATAGTCACGCTCGAGCGGATAAAGATCTTGCGCGACCTTCGTCGCGGCGAATTTGACGTGCTCGTCGGCATCAACCTTTTGCGCGAAGGGCTCGATCTACCCGAAGTTTCGCTTGTGGCCATTCTTGACGCGGATAAAGAGGGTTTTCTCCGAAGCGAACGTTCGTTGATCCAGACGATGGGTCGAGCCGCTCGCAACGCCGATGGCCTCGCGATTCTCTACGCCGACAAGATAACCAGATCGATGGAAAACGCGATCGGTGAGACGCAGCGTCGGCGCGCCGTTCAGGAGGAATACAACGCCGAGCACGGCATAACGCCGACGACGATCGTCAAATCGATCGACGCAACGCTTGTGACGGCGTATGAGGCGGATTACTTTAAGGTGCCGCTCGATCTCGACAAGTTTGAGGAATACTCGCCAAAGCAGCTAAAAGAGACTATTCGCCAACTCGAAGCCGATATGCGCCACGCGGCGAAGGAGATGAAATTCGAACAAGCCGCCGAGATACGGGACTGGCTTAAGTATCTTCGCGACCGTGAGCTGGAATACATCTAGTAAGATTTCTGCCGCAGATTAGCGCAGATGACGCAGATACTATTGAGTTACTCAAATCGGCGTCATCTGCGTTAATCTGCGGCCAAAATTTCCCAACTAAACGTGTCGCGATGCGTCCGCGTTCCGAGTTCGGTATAATCCTTGTCGTGCAGGTTAAGACACAACTCGACGATATCCAAAATTACCTCACCGACGCGAGCAACATGCCCGGCGGTCATGCTGACAAGCTTTTTGTGCCGGAAAGTGCGCACGAGATTGCTGAGATCCTGCGCGAGGCGAATGAAGCGCGAGTTTCCGTTACGGTTTCGGGTGCACGGACGGGCACCGTCGGCGGAGCGATACCATTTGGCGGTTACGTCATCTCGCTCGAAAAGCTCAATAAGATAAAGGCGATCGAAAAGAACGCGATGACCGCAACCGTCGAGCCGGGCCTGATCCTCGACGATTTTCAAAAGGCTGTGGAAGCCGAAGGTCTCTTTTACCCGCCCGACCCGACCGAGTGGAGCTGTCAGATCGGCGGCACGGTCGCGACGAACGCCTCGGGTGCGAGGAGTTTTAAGTACGGTGCGACGCGCGAGTTTGTCACAGGTTTGAAGGTTGTTCTTGCCGACGGCGATGAGCTAACGTTAACGCGCGGCGAGGCGGTTTCGCCCGACGGCGAGACGGTCTCTCTTACGACCGCACGTGGACGGCGCATCGACGCAAGGCCCCCGACGTATACTCGCCCTGACGTGCGGAAGAACGTAAGCGGTTACTTTAATGCGCGTCCGCTCGACGCCATCGATCTGTTTATCGGCAGCGAAGGCACGCTCGGCGTTATCACCGAGATCGAGTTGTCGCTGCTAAAGAAGCCGGAAGGATTTTTTAGCGGAGTTGTGTTTTTTGAGCACGAAAGGGATCTTTTGAATTTTGTTGACGAAGTAAGAGCGCAGTCGTTCTCAACGCGGACGCGACCGCCCGAAACTCCGCTTGCGGCAAACAACCTTGTAGACTCTTCTACATCCATTCGCGACGAAACGTCGCTCAGTGCGGACGAGGGCGTCCGCGTTCCGTCGATTGACGCGACTTTGGTCGAGTATTTTGACGATCGCGCATTGAAATTCATCTCAGAGAAATTCCCCGAGACGCCGCCCGATATGGCCGGTGCGATCTTTTTTGAACAGGAGACGACCGTCGAGACCGAAGACGCGCTATTCGAGCAATGGAACAGCCTTCTGGAAAAGCACAATGCCGATCTCGCGCGTTCATGGTTTACGACAAACGAACAGGACCGCGAGAAGATGCGCGAGTTTCGCCATGCTTTGCCGGTAGGCGTTAATGAACGCGTCGTAAAGAATAAACAAAAAAAGATCGGAACCGACATGGCCGTGCCGGACGCGAACTTTCCGGCGTTTCTGAAATTTTATAAAGATACACTCGACGCCAGCGGTCTCGAGTATGTGATCTTCGGCCACATCGGCGATTGCCACCTGCACGCGAACATGCTGCCGAAAACAGCCGACGAAGCCGAAAAAGCTCGACACATTTACGGTCGATGCGTCGCGCAAGCGATAATGCTGGGCGGCTGTGTCTCGGCTGAGCACGGTATCGGCAAGCTGAAACGCAAGTACCTCGACGCGATGATGGGCGAACGGTACTTAAACGAAATGGCCGAGTTAAAACGGGCGTTCGACCCGAACGGTATACTCGGGCGGGGCAATATTTTTGACGAGAAGTTTTTATGATTAAAGCAATTTTATTTGATTTTAACGGCGTGATCATCGACGATGAGCCGATCCAGATGCGTGTGTATCAGGATTTGCTCGCGGCTGAGGGCGTTGAGCTGACCGATGACGATTACGCCGCTTCGCACGGTATGGACGACGTGACTTTTGTAAAAGCGGCCTATGAGCGACGTGGCAAAACGGTTGATGGTAAAAAGGTCGGCGAGATCGTCGATGCGAAATTTGCAAAGTGGCGTGAGGTCGTCGGTGACGATCTGCCGCTATTCGAGGGCATCGAGGACTTTGTCGAAAAGATGTCGCACGAATTCGCGCTTGGCGTTGTCAGTATGGAGCGCGGCGACCAGATCCAATACGTTCTTGAAAAGGCGGGAATGGCAAAGCATTTTTCCGTCATCGTTAGCTCGAGCGATGTCGCGACGTGCAAACCCGATCCGCAATGTTATCGCGCCGGATTTAACAAACTCGATCTATATCGCATCGGTCAAGGTCATCTGCCGATGACGCACGCCGAGTGTCTTGTGATCGAGGACACCGTGCCTGGAATCAAAGCGGCGAGAGCGGCCGACCTGCCGGCTCTCGGTGTAACGAACACGGTTTCATCGGATGAATTGCGAGCCGCTGGCGCCGGCGCGATCGCGAGCGACCTTCGCGACTGGATGCCCGAGTCTGTCCGCCGCGTTTTTGTTTAGGAATTCAACGCAAAGACGCAAAGACACGAAAGACGCAAAGATAGATCACGGACATTTCTTTGCGTCTTTGCACCTTTGCGACTTCGCGTTAAGTTATCTTTATGCCAGATTATTTTATTTCACAGGAAAAAGCGGAGAGCGGTCTGCTCGATTGCGCGGCATACATTGGCGAGCGCATAAAAAGCTCCGACGGTCACGCCGAGGCGATGAAGGCGATCATCCCGCGATATTTGTCACGCGGTGAGCTTGATCTCGCTGCCGAGCTTGCAAATGCCGTTGATGATCCATACTCGCGTGACAGATTACTGATCGCCGTCGCCGAAAAGTGTGCCGACGCGGACGATGACGAATACGCTTTGCAACTCGCCGACGCGGTCGAAGATACGGGCATGCAAGCCGAGGTGTTAGAGCGAGTCGCTCTTGTAATGGCCGCAAAAGGCCGCACGGAAATGGCCGCCGAGGTCGCGGCGACAATGGCACATCCCGATTTTGTCTATGCGGGCATCGCGGTCAATCAAGCGGCAGCGGGCGATCGGTCAACTTCTGATGCGACACTCGACGGGATCGAGTTTCCGGCCGCCCGCGTGACGGCTTTGATGCAAATAGCCGGATGGCAGCTCAAAGAGGAAAGAAATGACGATGCGGTCAGCTCGTTAGAGCGGGCGGTTATCTCGGCCGACGAGATCGAGCACGACGAGGAAAAGATCCGCGCGCTCACCGACATCGGCAATTCTTTTATCGAAGCAAAACGAAACGATAAGGCCGTAGAGACCTTTGACAAGGCTCGCTCACTTGCCGAGGCTCTCGACAACGTGCACCGTGACAACTTTCTGGCGAGATGCGCGATCGGTTTTCTTCACGCGGGCAGTGACGAGCTTTGCGATCGCACGCTCGATCTGGTCACGGACAAAACCCAAATGGCGTCGGCGCTCGTCGCCGTTGCGCGCGATCATTGGAAAAAAGAAGAAAAGGATGACGCCGTCGACACGCTCGATGAAGCATACGAAATTCTAAAGTCGCAACGCGATATCGAGACACGCAGCAGCCGTGCTCGAAACGAACTGATGGCGACGATCGCCGCGCAGTTTGCGGGGTTTGGCAAAACTGAAAGAGCGACCGAGATAGCGCTCGAAAATAACGATCCGAACGAAAAAACATCGGCACTCTCGCAGATCGCGCAGATTCTCACAATGCAAAACGAAGACGATCTCGCACGCCAAACGCTGAATCTGATCGATGAAGACGCCGATCGGGTGTTCGCTCTCATCGCAATCGCTGATGCAGAAGAAAAACTCGATGAAAAGGATGCGGCGATCGCACTGCTCAACGAAGCGGCGTCGCTGTCCGAGACCGTTCCCCAGCTCGCATCTCGTTCGCTTGCTCTCAACGAGATCGCGGCAAGATTCGCGGATCAGGGCGACGCTGCGAAGGCGCGTGAAATCTCGATAAAAAATCTCGCCGTTATCGGAGAGATTCGCGATGAAAGCAGCCGTGCCGCGTCGCTCGCCGGTATCAGTACGATTTATAAGAACGCGGAATTGGGAATTAATGCAGAGGAAAAGCGCATTTTGATGCAGCTAGCGACCAAGGCATAAATCAATACACGTCGTTCGAGACCAGGCTTTCAAAATCATCACGCTTTCGTATCAACTCGACTTCGCCATCTTCGCGAATCAGCAAAACAGCCGGCAGAAACCGTCCATTGTATTGACTGGCTTGCGCAAGCGAATACGCACCGCAGTTCAAAAGCGCGAGGATCTCGCCGGGCGAAACGTCCTTTGGCAGCATTCGATACGGCGGCAGACGATCTTCGCCCTCGATATCAAAATATACATCGCCTCCGTCACACAAAGGGCCGGCGATCTTGTACGGGAAATCGTGCGGTTCACCAGCCCGTTCGGCCGAGATCATGTGGTAGTACCACTTATACGTTTCCATCGAGAGCAAGATGTTAAAGCCGGCGTCGGTTAGGAGCCAGTGCTCCGCTCTTGGGCTCCCCTCCTTACGAAGGAGGAGTACGGCTTCAGCCGTGGGGTGGTTCTTTGTTTGATTTCCACTCGACGAGAGAACCACCCCGTCAGCCGAAGCGGCTGCCACCCCTCCTTCGTAAGGAGGGGAGCTTGTTGGACGTTGCTTTGCGTTTCTAACGGTCGTCAGACAAACACCGGCGTCCGCGATAATGCTGCGGCCCGGTTCGAGGAGCAACGTCAGGTCATCGAGTAGGTGAACCGCGTTTGCCAAGGTTGCAGCTTCTCTTAATATGTTCCACGCCTGCTTGATCGCTGAGTCCGGTGCAAAGTCAGCCGATAAAAGCTGTTGCCTTTCACTTGATAGATCCCGCTCGTCGCCGGGCAGATAATCCACCGGAAAGCCGCCGCCGAGGTTTATGTTTTTGAGTTTGACGCCGGTCTCGTTGTAGATGCGGAGCATAGCGTCAAAAAGTTTTGCGAGCGCCTCGGTGTAAACTTGGGGGTCGGGATTTTGCGAACCAATGTGCAGGTGAATGCCGTCGAGACTCAGATAAGGCGATAATTTGTGTTTGCGAAACGCCTCGAACGCTTCGCCCGGCATCATGCCGAATTTTGATGTCAGAAGCGCGGTCTGCAAGCCTAGGTGAGTATGGCTCTCGATCTCAGGCACGAGCCGGAGGCTGACGTTTGCGATCTTGCCAAGTTTTTTTGCCGTTTCCTCTATCAGCGAAAGCTCGTAAATCGAATCGACCTGAATTGCATAAATGCCGGCGTTGATGGCGTTCTCGATCTCCCAAACCTCTTTGCTCGTGCCGTTAAAAATGATCTGTTCGCCCGTAAAACCTACCTTTAACGCCTTCCACAATTCGCCGCCCGAATTTACTTCGATATCGATGCCGGCGTCTTTCACAACGCGCAAAATGCCAAGCGTCGACATCGCTTTTGCGGCGTAACAGATCTTCAAAGGACAATCGATAACGTCGCGAACTTTTTCTAGCCTCTCGATGTTGTGACGAATTTGCCGTTCGCTAAAAACAAACAGCGGCGTGCCGTGTGAGCGTGCCAAGTCAACCGCATCGACACCGTCGATCGTGAGGTGATTAGTTTTGACTTCGAGAAAGTTCTCGCGTTGCCATGCGGTTGTCATAAGAATTTTCTGCCGCAGATTAACGCAGAGTACGCAGATCAAATTTACTTATTCTTATCTGCGCTATCGGCGTTTATCCGCGGCTAATTTACTTTCTTTTGCTGAATGCCGGTGCCTCGCGGATGCAAACCCGGCAGCGTTATCGGCAGACGCCCCGTCACGTCTTGCGTTCCTAACAGCGTTCGGGCGGCCGCCCGCTGCAAACTCGGCATGTCGCCGTATGCGACGACGTAGGTTTTCATCTCGGGAAATGAATTGAGCAGATACGGATTGCCAAAGCTGACGCCGATCACCTTTTTATTCGCGGC
>JBJXFZ010000032.1:0-29928 GCA_046154245.1 Pyrinomonadaceae bacterium | reverse complement strand
CGGTAATGGATAATAAAGTACGCCGATGCGTAAGCGAGCAGGGCAAAGCTGTAGGCGTGCGACTCGGGAAAGCCGTAGTTGGCAAAGGCCTTGACGTAACCGACTATCTGCTCTTGCACCTCGGGCGGGATATTGTTGCGTGTCATGCCATCGCGCAGGTTTTGGCCGATCTTCTCCATTTTGCGATCGGGTCGTTTGAAGCCCATTGCGCGACGCAGCTCTTCGGCCTCTGAGCCGGTAAATCCGGCGATGTCCATCGCCATCTTTAAGAGCTGTTCCTGAAAAAGCGGCACGCCCATCGTGCGCTCCAGAACCGGTTTTAGCGACGGATGCGGATACGTGACCGCCTCGAGACCCTGCCGCCGTGCGATGTAGGCTTTGAGCATGTTGCCGACGATCGGGCCGGGGCGAATGATCGCGACCTGGACGACGATGTCGTAAAAGTTTGCGGGCCGTGACTTTGGCAAAAATGCGATCTGAGCGCGGCTCTCGACCTGAAACATACCGACCGTGTCGCCCTTTTGCAGAGCGTCGTAAACCGCAGGGTCGTCGGATGGAATTTTGTAAAGACTAAGGTCGTCACCGTGATGCTCGCGTATCAACGTGATCGAATCTCGCAGAACGGCCATCATGCCGAGTCCGAGAAGGTCGATCTTGACGATCTTCAACTGCTCGCAATCGTCCTTGTCCCACTGAATTATGGTGCGATCCTGCATCGACGCAGGTTCGAGCGGCACTATTTGAGCGAGCCTGCCCAACGAGACGACCATACCGCCCGAGTGTTGGCCGAGGTGTCGCGGGAAGTCGAGAATTCGCTGATAAAGGTTGGCAAAATGACGCAGCGCACGATCTTCGGTCTGGTCAAAGCCTTGTTCTTTCAGACGGCGATCGAGTTCGTCGCCCTTAAAAGTTTCGTAATGCGAATTTATTTTCGACAGACGGTCGAGCACGTCGACACCAAAGCCGAACGTCTTGCCGACCTCGCGGACGGCCGAACGCCCACGATAGCAAATGACATTCGCCGTCATGCCCGCACCGCGTCGGCCGTAAGTTTTGTAAACGTGTTGAATTACGCTTTCGCGATCGTCGCCTGACGGCAGATCGATGTCGATGTCGGGGTATTGCTCGTATTTTTCGGACAAAAAGCGCTCGAACAAAAGCTTGTTCTTTATCGGCTCAACCGCTGTGATACCTAGTGTGTAGCAGACGACCGAGTTTGCCGCCGAACCGCGGCCTTGAGAGAGAATGTTATTTGCCTTGCAAAAGTCCGAGATGTCGGTGACGGTCAAAAAATATCCGGCGAGGCCTTTCATCTCAATGATCTTGAATTCTTTTTCGAGCCGCGGCGCGACTTGCGCCCTCAACGCCCACGTTTCGTGTCGGTAACGTTCAACCGAGCGCTCGATCGTCTTGGCGCGCAATACAGACATCACAGTTTCGCCCGCCGGCACCTTGTAATCGGGAAAATTGTACGACAGCTCATCCATAGAGAAATTTACCCGTGACGCGATCTCGGCGGTGATCGCGACCGCCTCGCTCATGTCCTCGAAAAGCCGCCGCATCTGCCGCTCGGACTTTAAGTAACGCTCGCTGTTCTCGCTCAGCAATTTACCGGCCTCGTAGATGGTCGTGTGATTTTTTATGCAGGTAAAAACGTCGAACAGTTCGCGGTCCTCCGGAGCGGCGTAGTATGCGCCGTTCGAGGCAAAATACGGAACTCGCAGCCGATGAGCGTAGCCGAGCAGAATTTGGTTGATGTGTTCCTCGTGCCGCAGATGATGACGCTGCAGCTCGACATAGAGACGTTTTTCAAAAACGTAATTCAGCCACGCGATATCGATGAGGCCGCGATTTTGTTTTATGGCATTGTGAATAAAGCCGTCGCTGCCGCCGGTAAAGCACATGAGGCCGCCGGAATAATTTTCGATATCCCGGCGTGTGGCAAAATGCTCACCTTTTTTATTGCGTAATTTTATGGTCGTGATGAGTTTTGAGAGGTTTTGATAGCCGACAAGATCCAGCGGCACGAGCGGCAAAAGGCTGCCGTCATCCATCGTGATCTCGGCGCCGATGATAGGTTTTATGCCGTGCTCTCTCGCTTCGAAATGAAATCGTACGGCGCCCGCAACCGTGTCACGGTCGATAAGAGCGACGGCCGGCATGCCTAATTCCGCAGCGCGCGCCGCCAAGTCTTGCGGCTGCGAGCCCGAGGACAAAAAGCTAAACGCCGATCGTGTGTGAAGTTCGCAAAACATATTTGGAACGCGGACGCCCTCGTCCGCAAACGCCGCTTGCGGCGTCCGAAGTTGGTAGAATTTTTAATGTTGTATGCGAACTTCGTTCGCAGTGCGGACGAGGGCGTCCGCGTTCCGTTTAGTCATATTCACCAACCAAAAACCACTCTCGCCGGGCAAACCGCAGGCGATAAACGCCGTTATTTTCGACCTCGACGTCCCATTCCTCGACGCTCCATGGCCGCTCCCACCAGCGCGAATTGGCTCGCCAAACGCCGCTGTATTCCATGACACGGCCGCTGAAATGACGCGTCTTTAAGTGCACGAGACGTCCGTCGCTCACCGTTACAGACGCTCGGATCATCGGCCGAAAATAGTTGAATGCGATCACGGAACGCGGACGCCCTCGTCCGCAGACGCCGCTTGCGGCGTACAAAGTCGAAAAGTTTTCAACGTCGGTTCGCGACGAAGCGTCGCTTAGAGCGGACGAGGGCGTCCGCGTTCCATCAAGTGCAAACGGTCGTGCAAGACGTTGGTTTAATAAAACCGGTACGCCGACGTGTTTTTCGCCGACGAGTTTTTTTAGTTTGTTTATTGTTAGTAACAGGCTTTCCGGCTCGGGCCGCGAGACGGCGTAAAGACCGCGTTGGTCGGGTCTCGGCCGCGTAAAGTGCGCCACAATTCGCACGGAAACGATCTCAGACTCGGGCGGATCGAGAGCGATGCGTAAATTTACGAGCTTTAGCCAAAACGATTTTTCAAGGCTCGGGAACGAGGTTTTTATTTCATAAAACTTCACCTCTTTTTTTCGCAAATTCAGTGTGATGTCGATCTGCTCGGTGCTGAGGCCCGAATACGCAATGCGAGCAAACAGTTTGTCGAGCCCGCGGCCTGTGACAAAAATGAGCTGCTCAAAATCTTCAACCGCAAAATCAAGTTCGTAGCTCCACGAAACATCGGTTTCTTTTACATTCGGGACGAGGCAACGCTTCCCGTTTTGATGAATTGTTCGAACGACACGCTCGAATTCACGGCCGTAGCGTTTTACAAGTTCGTCCGTCGGCACACAAAGCAGATCACTTACCCGATAGATGCCTAAATCATTGAAAACATTGAGCGTATCGGTCTCGATATCGAGATCGCGAAGCGGCAGGTCGGCAAATTCGTCGATAGAATGCAGCGTCTTGCCATCGCTCTTTTGCCGCGCGAGCAGCATCGCCGTTTCGGCATTTTCGGCAACCGCGACCTTACCGGCGATATTCCGCAGATGCATATCTCTGACGATATTTCGCGCGACCTCGTCTGCGTCACCGATCAATCGTCCGAGCCCGCTCACATCAAACAAAACGCCATCTGCCAGCACCTCGATCGCGTGTGCAAACTTGTCTGCCATCGCGATCAGGACAGCCTTATCCCGTGAAATGTCGGGCGAGATCACACAAGCGTAAAGTTTCGGCATCATCGTTAAACAACGGCGCTCGCTGAAGGAGCGGAATCTCGACGCGTTGGCTTCGACCCCTTCAGGGTCGGAATCAATCGTTGCATCGTTTCCTGGGGTTACACTCGCTTCGCTCATTCACCCCAGGCTAATTTCCTTCGCACCTTCGGTGCTTTTAAGGAATTTCTACTTTTCTGTCTCGACGAGCTAGATCTGCGAATAATCCATCTCGATCTCGGTTCTCGAAACCTCGCCATAAAACTGCTTTCGCGAGTACATCGTTATCTCCAAATGGCGCAACAGCTTAAATCGCCCCGTGCCGGACCAGATCGAGCGTTCGTGCGCCATTTCGAACGCATGCTGCGACGCCGAGCCGGTCATGGGTTCGGGCGAGGTGACGACGAGCAGCGTCGGTGTTTCTTTTATGCGGGTTCGATAGCGAAACCAGTAAGTTTTTGGAACGAGCCGGAGTTTGTTGTCGGCCAAGCCGTTCAGATTCAGCCAAATGCACCCGAAACCCTTTGCCTGCACCAGATAGTCGGCGGATATGAACGCCTTTTCAACATCGCCTTCGCATGTTATCCACAACAAATTTTCAAGCTCGACGCCCGCTAAAACCGCCGAATACGCGTCAAATCCGCCGCACGAATCCACAACCGCGCAAATTTCGCCCGCTGCCGTCAGTTTTGCCAGCAGCGACAGGGCAATGCTCGTCTTGCCTGAGCTTGGTCCGCCCGCAAACTCTGTGATCGCACCCCGCGTGAGAGCAATGCCAAACCGGTCGAGGACGATCTCATCCGAGTGTTTTTGCTCTTCTTTAAGGCGAGCTAGGCTTTTTACGATACTCAAATGAGCCATGGCAAAATCGACGTGTCCTCATTACAGGACGTTGTTGCATCAATGAAACAGTCAAAATAGAATAATTCAGACAGAGAGAAAAGGCAAGGGTTATGAGTTGAAGATACTGTCCTTTGCGATTCTTACCGTCTTTGCGTAAAACGGCTGTTATCTCCCGCAAAGCCGCAAAAGAGTTCCGCCAAATTTATTCGTTGACCATGACCTCGACCGGGTCGATGCCTGAGGCTCGCCATGCGGGATAGAGAGCCCCGATCAGGCTGCCGCCGATGGCGATGGCGACGGCGGTGAGCATCCAGCCGGTGCTGAACTCGAAGGCGAGTGCGAATTGTCGCGAAATCAAATTTGACGCGCCAAAAGCCGCGAGAAAGCCAACGCCGACGCCGAGAACGCCGATCAAAAAAGCTTCGCCCTCGATCGTGCTGATGATAAACGTGGCAGACGCGCCGAGCGATTTGAGGATGCCGATCTCCTTGCGGCGTTCGGTGATCGTAGTGTACATCGACAGCAAAACAAAGATCGTTGACACAAACGCACCCAATCCGACGAGTACGCGTAAGAATGTGTTGAGGCCGGGAATGCGCTCTTGCGCATCGATGACCACGTCGCGTGTCATCGTTATCTTGTTGCCGGGCAGTTTTTCGTTTATTGTGGCCGCGACTGCTTCGGGGGCGGCGCCGTCATTAACCTTGACGAGAATGAAGGAGCATTTGTCGGTTTGCAGAGCTTCCTGCATCGCAAGCAGCGACATCTTTATCCGCGCACCCGACGGCGGGCTGTAAATACCGGTGATCTTATATTGCTTGCCGCCGAACAGTTCGTACGTGTCGCCGACCTTGAGATTGCTTTCGATAACTTGCTGCTGATCGATAACGATCTCGTCAGCGCTTTCGGGCGCGCGACCCTCGACGAGAGCGATCTCGTTCATCTCTGCAAACGGCTGCCAATCGACGCCGTCGAGCATTTTCATGCCCCAGGTGCTGCCCGCCTCGGGCGAAAAATATCGAATAACGGGCACCGTTGCCGCGACGCCGTCTATCTCGAGAAGTTTGCTCGCATACGCGACGTTGACGGTCGCGTTCGAGCTTGTCGCCTCCATGCCGCCGGGCCGCGTGAAGATGATCTCGGCTTTCCAATTGGCGGCGCGTTTTGCAATGTCGTTTGTCATTCCGCGTGCGAGACCTGTAAAAAGCACGATCAGAACGACGCCGAGAGCGACGCCGATAACGCTGATGAGCGTACGGAATGGACGGACTTTTAGATTTGCGAAGACAAGTTCGAGCATGTGCGCGTCACACTTCTTTTGTAAGTTTGTCGTGGCCCATTATGCGGCGGAAAGAAAAGGTGAGCACAAGCGCGAAGAGCAAAAGTGCCCATGCCCCGAGCGCGGATTTCCATGCCCATTCCCATCTGAAACCTCGAAACATTCCAAGGATCGCGCCGACCGTAGCGCCAAACGTGAAAAACACGCCGATCGCGTTGAGAAACTTACCACTCTCGATAAAACGTGAGATCAGCACCGGCAGGGCAACGACGAACTCGGCGACGAGACGCGGCATCCGCTTTAAATCGTCTTTTAGAGACTGTGTGTCTTCGCCCGCACCGACGAGCAGAGCGCCTTTTCGCATTGCATACAAATTAAAAAGAACGGAGACAATGGAAAACAGCACCGAGATCGCAAACGCACGTTTGCGTGCGACACCATCCAGCGGAGCGGCAAGTATGTCGGAGAAATAACTTTCGTGAATGTAATGAGTCGCGAATTCGACCGTGTGAACCAAGGCTGGCAGCATGATCGAAACGATAAGGTTTGCGAGCCAAACGGGGCGCGCCTTGCGAAACGACTGAACGAGGGCGCCGGCCATGCCGGTGGTGAGAAATCGAACGACGATCACATCGAGAGCGACGGCAGTAAGCGTGACGAGCGTGTTCTCACTTGCCCTGTAGATCGTAAAATAGATCGAGCCGCGAACGATCATCGCCATCAGAACCGCCTTCCAGTTCCAACGCGTCAAAAGCTGCAGAGGGTGATGAAGCAGACTGTAAAAAACATCCGCGACCGTTATCACCGGATCCCAAACTTCTTCTATATCATCGGCGTCAGCGATGGAATGGTGAATTTCGTCAGACATCGTCAGCGCTGGAACCGTCTCCCTTTCGATCATAAGTCAGGCAATTCGCGGGAAAACAAAACGTTTATACTAGCACACGCGGGTGATAAATGCCCTAGCGAGCAAAGGTAGTCTCGTATATCTCGATCCACTGAGCGGGCGTTACCTTTTTGGCTAGCTCACCAAGTAGTTTTAGCGGAATGTCATCGATCTTTTTGAAACGAATACAAGATTTGCCCATATCGAGTTTTCGCGAGCTATGTTTTGGCCACTCTTTTTGAAACCACTTGAGCAGTTTTTCGTCGCTATATAGGCACATGCTGTAGAAAGAAATAAAGTTCTTCTGCGATGCGACGCCCATGAAGGGAAGTGGCTGCTTTGGGTCGCAGTGATAACCCTTCGGATACAGTTTGTGCGGTACGGCCCAGCCCATCATGCCGTACGACATCATTTCCTCGAAACCCTTCGGCAGATTTTTGTTCACGACGGCGCGAATATCGGCAACAGCCTTCTGCCGATCGGCGGGTAGTGTTTCAATGTATTCGTCAACGGTTTTAGCTTTCGATTGCATAAGAAATATTTGCCACAGATTAGCACAGATATACGTCAATACGATCTGTGTTATCCGTGTCCATCTGTGGCTTTGCTTTTTTGTGTCAGTAACTTCTCGAGCCGCTGTTCGTGGATGCTATAGAGCGATTTTATCTCGGCGATCTGCAAATCGATCTCGTCGCGTCGTTTTGGCAAAATGGGTTGGGCGTGGCGCGTACCTACGAGCATATTGTTCTTTGGCGTGTGTTCTACCGAAATGAATTCGAACAGACGCGACGCGTAACCGCTACGCTCGAGCAGAAGAGCGCGCAATCCATCCGTCACCGTTTCGGCTGTTCGCTCAAGCACGACGCCGTGTTTTAGAAAATCGTGAAACATCGCGGGAGCCTTTATCTGCGGCCTTACCTCGCGGTGGCAGCACGGCGCGGCGACGATAAGATCGGCCTTGGCTGCGATGCCCTTATAGACGGCGTCGTCTGTTGCGGTGTCGCAAGCGTGGAGCGCGATCAGGATATCGACGTCGTCTGTGTCGTGAGTTTCGATCGTGCCGTTGACAAATTTTAGACCTTCGAATTCGCAAGTTTGCGCGATGCCGTTGCAGAGTCCGGCGAGTTCTGACTTTGCCTCGACGCCCGTCATGGTCACATTGAGCCCGCGAACATTCGTAAAATAATCATATGTCGCAAACGTGAGATAACCTTTGCCCGAACCCATATCAACGATCTTGAGATTTTGCCGATCGGCGAGCTGCGATTTGTCAAAGAGCTTTGCGAGCGTCTCGACAAACTTATTTATTTGCCGCCACTTGTCTTGCTGCCGGTCACGGATGCGCCCGTCATCGGTCGCGATACCAAGGGCTTTCAGGTAAAAGGCGTTGGGGTCGATCTGTAACTTTTTCTTGCGGTCGTGTGTGCTTGGTGGCGCGATCTTGAACGTAGGTTTTGCGATGTTAAGCCGCGACTTTCCTTTTTTTCCGATATCGAGTTGATAGTCGTTCTCGGTCGTAAAAAGATGTCCGCTGAAAAACTCTGTGCCGAGAAGAGTCGCGATCAGTTTTGTGCCTTCTCCTACCGGGTAGTTCTTTACCGTGTCGCGCGTGTCGGTGCGATAAAGAAAGCAAAGCCGGGCGCCTTTTCTTGTGGTGAGTCTGCGGATATTCAGTTTTTGCAGATGTTTGTCGTCACCCTTATAATTACCTAGGGTCGCTTTGACAAAGCGGTCGTCGGTGAGCGAAGCGGCAATCGCGGCGACAAATTTTTCGACTGTTTCGAGCATGACCGTAAGCAGGGTAACACAGATGAATACGGAAGAATCAACCATAAAATCCAACCACTTCGTTGAGGCGAGTGCGTATTTGCTGCGTGAAACATTCGAGGGATCGCCGCCCGATAAGCCGAGCGCGTATCTCGATCGCGGCGTTGGCCTGTTCTCGACTCTGGACGCTTTATCCGCCGAAGCCGCGTCGCGGGAATTTCACGGCACAACCATCGCGGCGCAGACCGAGCACGCAAAATTCTATCTCGATCGACTTTGCGAATACATAAACGGGCGAACTGAACCCGTAAACTTTGACGACAGTTGGCTGATCGAGACCGTCAATGATGCCGAGTGGGACGCTTTGCGAGCAAGCGTTCGTGCGACATACGAAAATACTCTTCGACACCTTGCCGACGAACGCACTTGGAGCGAAATGCAGATCGGCATGGCCATCGGCCTCGTCGCTCATACCGCGTATCATCTTGGTGCAATTCGACAGATTGTGAAAGTTTCTTAAACAGGATGGACAGGATGTTCAGGATAAAAGAAATCCTGTCTATCCTGTACATCCTGTTTGATTTCTTTTTATGAATAACTTATTCCATCTCGCTTTTCCTGTCCACGATCTAGATGCGGCGCGCGAATTTTACAGCGGCGTCCTCGAGTGCGAAGAGGGCCGTAGTTCTGAATGCTGGATCGATTTCAATCTCTACGGTCATCAGATCGTCACGCATCTAGCGCCGGAATCGGCCGGTGTTCGCTCGAGCAACGACGTTGACGCCGATCATGTTCCGATCCCGCATTTCGGTATCGTGCTGCCGATGAACGACTGGCGCGAACTTGCCGACAAACTTACGTCAAAAGGCGTGAAATTCGTCATCGAGCCGAAGATAAGATTTCAAGGCGAAGTGGGCGAACAGGCGACGATGTTCTTCCTCGATCCGAGCGGAAACGCGTTGGAATTCAAAGGCTTTAAGGATTTTTCACAGGTCTTTGCAAAGTAAGTCAGAACCACCTGCGGTAGCGGGTGGTTTAACGCAGCGAATTCTCGATCCAAAATTGTAATGAAGTACATTATCTTCAACCACCCGCTACCGCAGGTGGTTCCGACATGAAAGCCGAAATAATCATCATCGGCGGCGGTGTAGTTGGTGCGTCGGTTGCGTATCACCTCACGCAGCGCGGGATTAGGGACGTACTTATTCTCGAGCGCGACGAGATGCTCGGTCTCGGCTCGACCGGCAAGGCAACGGGCGGCGTGCGCGCGCAGTTCGAGACCGACATTAATATCAGGCTTTCGCTTTACTCGCTAGATTTTTTTCGTGAATGGGAATTCGATTGTGAATACGAACCGCGCGGGTATCTTTTTCTCGCGACAAACGAGCGGCATTTCGAATACCTGAAACAAACGGGCGAACGCCAGCGCAAACTCGGCTACCGGGAAGTCGAACTACTCGATCGCGAAGCGATTGCGACGATGGTGCCGGGCGTTAATTGTGACGACGTGGTCGGCGGCAGCATTGGCCGACGCGATGGTTTTATCAACCCGCTTGCTGTGCTCGAGGGGTTTATCACGGAAGCTGCGATAAAAGGCGCCCGGGTTAAGGCCGGAACGTTCGTGAGATCTATCGACGTTGAAAACGGCCGAGTCACGGGTTTGCGAACCTCTGAAGGGAACTTGTCGTGTGAACGCGTCGTGATTTGTTCCGGCGCGTGGGCAAAGACCTTGGCCGCGACCGCCGGCGTCGACCTGCCCGTCGAACCGCTTCGCCGACAGATCGTTTGGGCGAGATCGCCAAGCGCGTTGCCGCCGGATCTGCCGATGGTGATCGATATGTCTGACGGGTTTCACTTTCGCGCGGCGCGCGATTTCCACGCGGCTGCCGATGCGCCGGACGGGCACGACGTTCTCTTCGCATATCCCGATCCGCATCAGCAGGTCGGATTTTCTACAGAATTTGACGACGAATTTCTCCCGAAGGTCGCCGAAAGGGCCGCTCATCGCGCTCCGTTCTTAAATGGCTCACAGATCGTTTATGAAAAGTGCCGTGCCGGGCTGTACGAAAATTCGCCGGACCATCATGCGATCCTCGGCGGCTGCGAAATCGAAGGCTTGTATTTTGCAAATGGCTTCTCCGGCCATGGGGTTATGCACTCGCCGGCGACGGGCCGAGCGCTGAGCGAGATCATCCTCGATGACAAAGCGGGCTTTCTCGATGTTTCATGTTTGAGCATCGAGCGATTTGCGAACGGCGAATTGCTGCAGGAAACTGCATTCATCTAGCCACCGATCTACACAGATTTAACTCGGATGTTAAGTCGAAAAAAAGATCTGGGTTGCGTCTGTGTTAATCTGTGGCTACTTCAATATGACCACGGCCATTGTTCATCACCCAATTTACGCAAAACACGACACGGGGTTTGGTCACCCTGAGACGCCGCAGCGTTACGAGGTTGTGATGGACGCGTTGCGCGAGGACGGAGCGTTTTGGAACTCACTGACTGAGATCACACCGGACAAAGCGCCGAAGGGCGTCGTGCAGGCTGCACACACACCGCAGCATTTCAAAATGGTCGAGAATGCGTTTGCAGACGGCTACGACCGGCTCGACGCAGATACGGTGATTTCGATGGAGTCATTCGACGCGTCACTCTTTGCCGCCGGCGGTGCGGTCGCGGCCGTCGACGCCGTGATGAGCGAGCAGGCCGACAACGCGTTCGTTGTGGTGCGTCCGCCCGGTCATCACGCGACAGCCGAGCGTGCAATGGGCTTTTGTTTATTTAACAACGTCGCAGTTGCGGCGCGTTACGCACAGAATAAATACAAAGAGATCGAACGCGTCGCGATCATCGATTGGGACGTGCATCACGGCAACGGTACGCAGGGTATCTTTTACGATGATCCGAGCGTTTACTTTTTTTCAATGCACCAATATCCATGGTATCCGGGTACTGGCAGCCGCGGCGAGACGGGTCACGGACGGGGCTTGGGCTCCACGATGAATGTACCTGTGAAGGCGAATACTAACTCGGCCGAGCAAACGCGAATGTTCGAGGCCGCGATCGAGGATATCGCCAAAAAATTTCGCCCCGATCTGGTTTTTATCTCTGCCGGGTTCGATGCCCACCTCACAGACCCGCTTGGTCAGTTGCGACTCGAGGACGACGACTACGTCGCAATGACACGAATCTTAAAGGAGTGGGGAAGCGAGGTCTGCGGCGGACGAATTGTCTCGTGTCTCGAGGGCGGGTACAATCTCGACACGCTTGGCCCTACCGTAAAAAAACACATCGCTGAATTAAGCCGCTGACGCGTGTTGTGATAGACTTCGTGCATACCAGAAGTTTGGCCCACATGTGAGGTAAAAATATGCCCGATGTAGAAATTCCATGTGTGCAGTGCAAAGAGACCTTTCTGTTCACGGAAAAAGAGCAGGAAATATTCTATCAGCGGAACATGATGCCACCGCAGCGTTGTCTGCGTTGTCGATCGAAAAAAGCCGCTACTAGCGCCGACGCACCTAAGCGATTTGAAATTGTTTGCGATCATTGCGGCAAACACGACACCGTTCCGTTCCAGCCCAAGGTTGGGCGTTCGGTTCTTTGCAAGGAGTGTCACGAATCAAGTCGTTCACGTGCACGGTTTGCGTAGAGATTGCCACAAGAGGCACAGAAGTCACAAAGTAATTCCAATTCAAGACATACTTTTGTGCTCGTTGTGCATTTTGTGGCTAAATTGTTTTTATGAGTTTCGAAACTGTAAATTACGAAATCGACAACAGCGTCGCGACGGTCACGATGAATCGCCCCGACGCGCTGAACGCGTTGTCGCTGCAACTGACAAAAGATCTCGACACCGCTTTTCGACAAGCCGCATCGGACGGAGCACGAGCCGTTATCCTAACGGGTAATGGACGCGCGTTTTGTTCAGGCGGCGATCTGCGTGAAATGCAGACGATGTGGCAAAAGGAAGGCCGAATTGAGGCGTTTCTCGAAGAACCGTTAGGGGCACTGCATGACGTTATTAGGTTGATCCGCGAGACGCCGATTCCCTTTATTGCTGCCGTGAACGGTATTTGTGCCGGCGCCGGCGTCAATTTTGCACTTGCTTGTGACATTGTGATCGCTTCCAGCGACGCTGCCTTTCGCGAGGCGTTTGTCCGGATCGGCCTCGCACCGGATTGTGGTGGAACATTTTTCCTTCCGCGTGCCGTGGGTGAGAAAGTGGCGACAGAACTTTTTATGACCGGCGATGCCGTGACGGCCGAGCGCGCCGCCGAGATCGGCATGATAAATCACGTCGTTGCCGCTGAGGCATTACTATCAGAGGCACAAATACTCGCCGCAAAACTTGCCGCCGGCCCGACAGCCGTCATCGGTCGTATCAAGCGAATGATGAATGCGACGTTCTCAAACGACCTCACCGCACAGCTCGCGCTAGAGCATGAATGTCAGATCGAATCCGGAAAGGGCGATGATTTTAAGGAAGGCGTGGCAGCTTTCTTCGAAAAACGACCGCCGGCCTTTAGCGGCAGATGACCGGCCGTCTCACATAAACAATCCAAAGACCCAACATTCACAATTGCGTTTGACATTGCCTGCCCAAGCCTGTTAATTTAACTGATATTGAAAGTCATTTTCAATAGAAATTGATGAGATTTGCTATATGTTTCAGGGAAGTTCAGGGGCGGTAGTGCTTTTAGATTCGGTTAAACAGTCAAGATTTTTGTCCGTCCGAGCAGTTCTTGTCGGAGCTTTGCTTTTCGGAGTGTCGATAGTTGCGTCCGCACAAACCGGCGATCTTCGCGGGAAGGTTGTCGACGTGAACGGCGACGATGTGGCCGGCGCGAGCGTTTCTGTTTCGAGGCCTGAGTCGGCTTCGCGGACAAACGCTATCACGGACAGCGGAGGACGGTTTTCGTTCGAGGCATTCGGAAGCGGGAAGTACTCCGTTACGGTTAAAGCCGACGGATTCGCAACAGAGAGTCTTGAGATCGTTTTGCCGACGGCGGATGAGGTTTTCGTGACCCTGCGTCCGAGACAGATCGCTGTAGAGATCTCGGTAACGTCAAATATGCTGGCGGGCACTCCCGACAGTCTCAGCGAAGTGCCCGGCTCCATTGACCGAATTGACGCGCGAACACTCGAAACCGCTCGCGTCCTAAGCTTTTCTGAAGCGTTAAGGAAGGTCGCGGGCGTCAATGTTCGCGACGAAGAGGGTTTCGGTTTGCGGCCGAATATCGGTATTCGCGGCACAAATCCGACGCGTTCGACAAAGGTTTTGCTTCTCGAAGACGGTGTGCCGCTCGCATACGCGCCGTACGGCGACAACGCATCGTATTATCATCCGCCTATCGAGCGATACGAGTCGATCGAGATTTTGAAAGGTTCCAGCCAGATCGCATTTGGCCCGCAGACGATCGCTGGCGTAATAAATTATCTAACGCCAAATCCGACAACCAAGCCGACATTTTCGCTAGCGCTGACCGGCGGTGATCGAAGATACTTCAACGGCGGTTTCACCGGCAGCGGCACGATCCATCGCACGGGCATTTTTGCCCACTACACGCGAAAGCAGGGAAATGGATCTCGCGAGAACACATATTCGAAGCTCAATGACGTAACCGCAAAGATCGTGCAGACGATCAATGATCACAACGCTCTTACGTTCAAGTTCACGTACTATGGCGAAGATTCGAATGTTACCTATTCCGGGTTGACGACGGCGGAGTACGCAGCCAATGAGCGCTCTAATCCGTTTAAAAACGACTTTTTCTACGGCAATCGACTTGGTTTTTCGGCTGCGTACACGACCGTATTTTCGCCGAACGCGTCTATGACGACGAACGCCTACTTCAACCGTTTTAAGCGGGACTGGTGGCGGCAATCGTCGAATTCGGGTCAGCGGCCAAACCGGCTGAACATCGATGCGGATTGTCGTTCGATGGCCGATTTGAACACGACCTGCGGCAACGAGGGACGTCTTCGCAAATACGACACATTCGGCATCGAACCACGATTTGATCTTAATTACAGTCGCGGCAAGAGTTTTCGCGGCGAACTGAAAGCGGGATTTCGCTTGCACTGGGAAACGCAAGATCGCCGTCATCTGAACGGCGACCTGCCGACGAGCCGCGATGGTGTCGCCGCCGAGCTGAACTATCGCCGCAACTTTGCGCAATCGGGTTTTGTACAGCACAGATTTATTTTTGGAAACTTTGCGATCACGCCGGGTCTGAGGCTCGAGCGCATCGAGATCGATCGTGAAAATCGTCTTGTTTCTCCGCTTCTGAAAGGACGCACAACCGTGAACGCCGTGATCCCGGGGATTGGCGTCGCGTATTCGGGACTGCCGCGAACGACGATCTTTGCCGGTGTTCACCGCGGATTTTCGCCGCCACGGGCCGAGGACATAATTAGCAACACTGGCGGCGTAGTCGATCTCGAACCTGAGAAAAGCTGGAATTACGAAGTTGGCGCGCGAACGTCGCCGCAACGTGGATTGCAGTTTGAGGCGACGGTCTTTCGCCTCGATTACGAAAACCAGATCGTACCCGCGAGTCTCGCCGGCGGTGTCGGCTCATTGCTGACAAATGGCGGCGAGACGCTGCAGCAGGGCGTAGAGTTCTCGGCGCTGGTTGAGACCGGAACGATGTCGCAATCACGTCATAACCTGTATCTTCGCGGCGCGTTAACGTTTTTGCCTACGGCGGAATTTACCGGCGTGAGGTTTAGCTCGGTAACGCCTACGATCTTGATTACCGGCAATCGTCTGCCATACACGCCCGAGACGCTCGCGACAACAAGCGTCGGCTATTCGCACGCCGAAGGTTTTAACGGATTTGTCGAGAACGTTTTTATCGGCAGCCAATTCAGCGACGATCTAAACACCGTTACGCCAATCGCAAACGGGCAACGCGGCTTCATCGCAAAACAAAATTACTGGAACGCAACCGCAAACTACTCCATCGAGCGTTTGCACACGACGTTTTTTGTGACGGTCAAGAATCTCACCGACAAAATCTATATCGTCGATCGCAGCCGCGGCATTTTGCCGTCGACGGGTCGCAACCTGCAGGCCGGCGTGAAGATCAACTTTTGATCCTTTTGCGATATTCAGACTCCAATCTGACAAAGGTCTGCAAACCGCTTATCCTACTTAAATGCGCTCGTTGACATACGGCGAGTTGATCCGCGGAAATCGTAATTTTCGCAACCTGCTCGCCGGACAATTTATCTCGGAGCTTGGGAACTGGTTCAATTTTATTGCCGGTTTGGGCCTTGTGCGTCTTGTTTCTGATGCCTCGCCGACGGCAGCCGGGATATTTTTTGTTGCGAGGCTGCTGCCGTTTGCGATTGCGTCGCCGATAGCGGGAACGTTTGTCGATAGATTTTCGCGGCGGCAGGTGATGATCGCCACCGACCTTTTGCGCGTTCTGATCGCATTGTCGTTTTTGCTCGTAACGAGCAAAGAGAATCTGTGGATCGCATATTTAGCGACCGTTCTGCTGCACTCATTGGGCGCATTTTTTGACGGAGCAAAAAATGCTGCTGCTCCAAATCTTGCAGGCAAAGAAGGCCTGCTCGCCGCAACGGCGTTGCTCTTCTCGACACGATTTTTGTTGATGGCGATCGGCTCGGCGCTCGGCGGATGGGCGGCTGCGGTGTTTGGCTACGAGGTCGCGTTCGTTATCAACGCTGCATCATTTCTAGCGTCCGCCTATACGGTTTGGCTCATTCCGGAAGAAGCGACACGTGACGAGGCGACCGGAGCGAGAATGCGTAAATTCGGCCGAGCAACGCCGGCGGAAATCGTTCCTGGGACATTTGATGAGCTAGGTGAAAGAGCAACGCAACCTATCGAGCGAGCGTCATTCGTGACTGAGTTGAAAGAAGGATTTCGCTATTCGGTCAAGAATCATTTCGCCTTTACGATCCTGATCATGAACATGATCTGGGCGACAGGCGGCGGCTCGATCAATGTCATCTTCGAGCGTATCGGCGGCGTTTACTTTGCGCAAAAAGAAGGTTGGAATCCCGACATCGCGGTCGCAGTGTTGTGGACGGCAACGGGCATAGGATTGACGATCGGCATGCTCATCGCCCATCGCGCTTCGCTCATCCTCGACCGACGCGATCTTAACGTTTCGTTCATAGGTTGGACGCTCATAATCCACGGCGTGCTGTTTTCAGTCGGCGGTTTTGTGTCCGGTTTATGGCTGTTCGCAGCGATCGTACTTGTCTCGCGTGCGATCGTCGGCGTCGAGTATGCCGTGCAAGAGACGATGTTCCAACGCAGTTTGCCCGATTACATTCGCGGACGAATTTCGACGCTCGACCGCGGCGCCGAAATGACAGTATTCGGCATATCAAGTTATGTGGCGAGCGAGGCGATGTATTACATCACACCGCAGACGCTCACGGTTATCTCGGGAATCCTGTCCGCTCTCGCCGGCGTCGTATGGTTTATCAGGGAGCGGAAAACGGACAAGGGATAATGGAAACGGGAAAATGGAAAGCGGAAAAGGTAAAGCGGAAAGCGGAAAGCGAAAGATAAACGCCGTTCTTTATTTTCCGTTATCAGTTTTCCTCTGGTCACGCAGTGATTATTACAGCCTTTGCTCCCGTGAGTTCGGAGAAATCCTTTGTATAGACGCAATCGACACGGCGGATCTCGCTAACGCAATCGACAATGTCCTGGGTTTGGATAAAGCCGGTCTCGACGTGTGCGATGGCCCAGTTTCCGATATGTGTTGCGCGGCGTAGGGTTTCATCGACCTGGTGAAGGTACTGAGATTTTGTTTCTGTAGGCGAGCCAAGACGACCCTCGAATTCGGCCTCGAGTGAGCTCCAAAAATCGTTGCCGCCACGGATCCACTCTTCGCGCCATGCGGAGCGGCCAAGATAGGCGCGCAGGCCCTGTGTGTGGGCGCTTGGCAGGCGCAGGAACATCAAGTCGGCGGGGGTTTCGGCGATAAAGCTGTCGACACTCTTATTGTCGCAGGTGTTCGTTTCGTGGTTCTCAAACGGCGTCGGCTGCACCGACCAGAGACGACGAAAAACGTTTGAGAGAGGCTGCCGCAGTTCGCGCGTTTTTTCCTTGAAAGACAGAATGTAATCGCCGGCGGCGAAGACCAGATCAACGGCGATGGAGCGCGACATAGGCGCCGACAACTTGTCTATGTTGCGGCGGACGTTGTCGAACCACCACGAGTCTGTTTCGTTGAACCACGCGGTCAGGCCGGGATTTTGATAGCGATAGCCCGGAACGTAGGCGTCCTCGAGAACAACGTTGACCTCGGCGGCGGAGAGTCGCTGCCGGTTATTCGCAATATAAACCTGAGCGCGGGTGGATGCCGATCGCAGCGGGTCGTTTGCTGCAACACGAACTTTCCAATGCTTAAGATAGGCGCCCAACGAGGGCTGATCTGTGATCGGGATCGCGGCGGTCGAAAACTTAAGACGCCGCAGCACGTTCAGGTCGAACGCGAGCCAGCTTTTGGGCACGGGCTTTGTCGGGTTGATCATAGCTTAATAAGTTGCGATCGGCTGATCGGCGGTTGCGGTAGTTTGAGATTCGCTGAGTATCTTCACACTGCGAAAGGCAATAACGATCGCCGGGTCGAACTCGATCGCGGCCCACAAGGTCAGGTATTTACGAGCTTCTTCATCCGAAATGGCCGTGCGAAACGGACGCGTCGTTGTGAGAGCGCAGTACGTGTCTGCGACACGCAAGATACGAGCTGCCAGCGGTATCTGTTCACCTTCCAGAGAGTCCGGATAACCGCTGCCGTTCCACCATTCGTGATGCCAACGAACGATGAGCTGCACGCCGCGTGGCAGACCGAGCTTTGCGACCTCCTGCTCGCCGATGACCGGATGTCGCTGCATATCGAGGAGTTCGGTTGCGGAAAGCCCGCGATTTGCACCGATGTATTCGCGGTTCATCGCCAGCTCGCCGATGTCGTGGAGCAACGCCGCTTGCTGCAACAATGCCCGGTCGCGGGTCGCGAGACTGAACGCTTGCCCAAGGGCGTCGGCGATCCACGCCACGCGATTCGCCTGGCCATGCGGATACCCCTCGAACTCGTCCATCGCCGCAGCGGAACGCAGCAGAGTGTCGTCGGCAGCCGTCTTTTCGCCAAAAATGCTGTTCACTCTTAATAGTGTCGCAACTTTTAACGAGAAGTTTCAAGTAAAAACTTTTTAAGCGCTTATCTGGAGACCGTCGAGCAGCTTTTGCGCTTCGCGATTGTTTGGGTGTTTTTCGAGCAGACGCGTCAATTCGCCCTGCGCGCGTTTTATCAGATTGTATTGAATAAAGAATTCGGCAAGCAAAATGCGGAAAGTCGGGCTCTCGGGATCAAGCTTGATAGCTGTTTGGATCTCGCCTTCGGCCTTATGACGCTTGTCTTCATCTTGCGAAAGAGCCTTGCCGAAATACGCGTGATAGCGGGCGACGCTCGCATCGTAATGAACGGCTCGTGCGAGAAACGGCAACGCAGCCTCGACGTCGCCGTCGACGAGCAAACTGAATCCGCGCTCGAAACTAAGCGATGCCTGCTCGGCCTGTGAATTTGCTTTTGCGGCCTCTTCGCCGACGGTCTCGACCTCTTCGCGATCGGCGATCTCCTTGCGCATTCGGTAGTCATAGAGATCGCGTGCCTCAGTATTTTTTAGTGCCTCGTGCGCTTTTGTGAGCAGCGTAAAAGCGTGCTGAACCCGCTCAAACGTCTCGCCGCCCTCGGAATGAAACTTATCGGGGTGAAACACCTTTGCGAGGCCGAAGTACGCGCGTTTGATCGCCGCGATCTCGGCCTTTGTGTCGACGCCGAGGATGTCGTAATGGGTTTTCGCCGTCTCGACGCGTGCGAGGTATTCGTCGAGCGTGATCGCGACCTCTTCCTTTTTTGGCGCTTCGTCGCTTGGGATTTCGAGCGGCGATTCTTCGTCGACAACAATAGGAGTCGGCGGAGCGACGGTTGCTATCTTCGCTTCACGTTTGAGCTCGAGTTTGGCGCCGAGCATCGAACGAACGACATCGCCCGGGAGCGCGCTGTGCCAACTACTGCGTACGAGAAAGCCGCCGAGCCAGAGATTATAAATTGCGTGCAGGATCATCCCTTGGGGCAATGCGGCTGCATTTGCCAGGTCGGACAAGGGCGTCGGTTGCCCGACGGTGCATGACAGAAGGTATGCTTCTTCTTGCGTTAGAGCTGCCATCGTGGTGTCTGCGTTGGTTGCCTCGAAGGATTCGCTCATCGAACGAAAACGTGTCGAGACGTAATCTGAGTTCATACAGCGACCATAATCCATAAATAGCCGCGTTGTGTCGATCTCAAAATCGAGCCCCTCGCGAACTCGAGCGAGTGAACTGAATGTCCAGATACCGGCTTGCCATGAGAGGACGTCCAGGACGATGGCCTCGATCTGTCCTTTAAATAGCTGCAACTTCTCGTCTGGTGAAAGTCGGTCTTTGCTCTCAAGCCATGCGGCAAGTTCAAAATCGTTCTGAAAATTCGGCACTTGTCCGAGGTCTTCATTGTTGAGCTTGCCCTGCTTCATCAAAATCTCGAAAAGCCGTGACTCGCGTGCGTTTGACGCGGCAAACACAAGCCGTCCCTGGCGAAAATAGAGGACACACTTTTTAATGCCGTTGTTGACGCGCAAGCTTCCGTCGAGCCGCATTTGGGCAAACTCGGCGATAAGCTCGGCGAACGGATGCGCGAGGAAGGTTCCTTCGATTTCGAGTGCGTTTTTCGGGGTCATTAAGCGTAGCGTGGCGGGAGCCGCTGTTAAATGATAACAAATCGGATGGCCAAAAGTTAAGCCCTATTTTTCGCGTTTGCGGCGGCGATTTGTTAGCATTTTTTGAGAGCTGCATGCAGAACAACCTGGAAATACGCGAGTGCACGACGCTCGATGAACTAACCGAATGCGTACAATTGCAACGCGATGTTTTTGCGTTGCCAGAGACTGAGCTGTCGCCTGTTCGTCACCTGATCGTAACAAAGAACGCCGGCGGCTTTACGCTTGGCGCGTTCGATCGCGGGCGTCTCGCGGGTTTTGTTCTAAGCGTGCCGGCCTTTTTGCGGGGCGAACGCGCGTTTTACTCGCACATGACTGCCGTTAGGCATGAATATCAAAGTCTTGGCGTCGGGGCGCGGCTCAAATGGGCACAACGATCACGCGCTCTGGCCGATGGCGTTAAATACATTAAGTGGACGTTCGAGCCCGTCAAGGCCCGAAACGCGTACTTCAATCTCGAAAAACTCGGTGCGACAGTTTGCGAGTTTCAGGAGAATTTTTACGGCATCGATTATGGAACCGCAGGCGAGGTTGCCGGGAAGAAATTTGGCCTTGCAAGCGATCGCCTTTTTGCCGAATGGGATCTTGAGAGCGAAAAGGTCATCGCTCTCGCAGCAGGCGAAAATTTTACTGAGCCACGCGCCGCGACGGCGAATATTCAGATCATGAACGACTGGCTCGGCCTCGTCGCAGTCGATCCCGAAAAGGCGAAAGTCGAACAGCTGCGTATTCGCGAGGAGTTTAAGACAGCATTTGGTTTTGGCATGGTGTGTCGCGGATTTTATCGTGACGACGAACGACCCGCATTCTTGCTCTACAAAGATTGAACAATGGCGATCTTCGACATCGATCCGGAAATTCGAAGGGCAAAGACTCTCTCGTCTGAGTTCTACACAGATCCGCGATACTTCGACATTTCCAAAGAGAAGATATTCTTGCGCTCGTGGCAATTTCTCGGACGGAACGAGCAGCTTTCTGTTTGCGACGGTAAATTAACTCCGCTTACCATCCTTCCCAACTTTCTTGACGAACCGATTTTGTTGGTAAAGGACGGCGACGGTCTGCGTTGTCTTTCGAACGTTTGTACGCATCGGGGCAAGATACTTGTCGATGAGCCGTACTCAGCAAACTTGATCCGTTGCGGCTATCACGGACGGCGTTTTGCGCTCGATGGTAAGTTTCTCTCAATGCCCGAGTTTGAAGGCGTCGTCGATTTCCCGAGCGAAAGCGACGATCTAAAACAAGTTCCGTTCGCTGAGTGGAACGGTTTTTTGTTCGCGTCGGTTGACCCTGCCAATTCGTTCGAGGCGTTCGTTGATGATGTTGCGAGACAGCTTGAAGTTGTTGATAAAAGAGAGCTTAAGCTGACGGCGACACGCGAATACGAGATCGATGCTCACTGGGCGTTGTACTGTGAAAACTATCTCGAGGGCTTTCATATTCCCTATGTGCACAAATCGCTCAACGAAACACTCGATTACGGCAGCTACGCGACCGAGACGTTTCGCTATTCGAGTTTGCAGACCGGTTTCGCAGACGCAGGCGAAATCGCGGCGCAGTATTTGTTCATCTTTCCAAATCTGATGTTCAACTTTTATCCTTGGGGCGTGTCGGTGAATGTTGTCCGTCCGGTTTCGCCGTCGAAGAGTGTGGTCGAGTTTCTGACCTACGTCTCGGACGAGGACAAACTCGACCGCGGTGCCGGCGCAGATCTTCACGGTGTAGAATTGGAGGACGAGGCGGTCGTTGAAAGTGTGCAACGGGGCATCCGTTCGCGGTTCTACACTCACGGTCGCTATTCACCAACGCGCGAGACGGGAACGCATCATTTTCACCGACTGATCGCCGAGTTTATCAATCGACCGTGTCAGTAGCCCGCACGTTAGTAAGGGCTCCGTTTATGGCAAAAAACGTCAAGATAAGTAAGGACATCGAACAACTCCGTGCCGAGATCGAGCGGCACAACGAGCTGTATTATCAAAAAGCCGAGCCGGAGATCTCAGACTTTGAATTCGACCAACTTCTCGAAAAACTAAAAGCCCTTGAGGCCGAACATCCCGAACTCGTCACTCCGGACAGCCCGACGCAGCGCGTCGGCGGCAAGGCGGAATCTCTGCGGCCATTTGCCCACACGGTGCCGCTGATGTCACTCGATAACTCATATGATCTCAATGAGTTAAAGGCGTTTACCGAACGCTGTGAAAAACTTGCCGAGGGACGCAAACTTGAGTACGTCGCGGAACTAAAGATCGATGGATTGTCGGTGTCGCTGCATTACGAAAACGGAATTCTCGTTACGGGTGCCACGCGCGGCGATGGGCAGACTGGCGACGAGATCACACAGAACGTAAAGACAATTCGTACCGTTCCGCTGCGTCTGAAACGAGATGCGCCACCGCATGCCGAGGTTCGCGGCGAGGTCTTTTTGTCGCGAACGCAATTTGCCCGCATCAATGCCGAGCTTGAGATGCAGGGTGAGAAAACATTCGCAAATGCGCGAAACTCGGCATCAGGGACGCTGCGGATGCTCGATTCGCAGATTGTCGCTTCGCGGCGGCTCGACATGTTTCCGTATGATGCGTTTACGGGCGCGTCAAAGATGTTTGCGACGCATTTTGAGAATTTTACCTGGCTTAAGACGAACGGCTTTAATGTAAACCCTCATCATGCCCTGTGCCGCACCTACGATGAGGTTGTCGCGTTTATCAACGAGATGGAGCAGGTTCGCGACACGCTCGACTACGAGATAGATGGCGTCGTCGTAAAGGTAAACTCAACCGCCCTGCAGGACGAGTTTGGGGCGACCAGTAAAGCGCCGCGTTGGGCGATCGCGTACAAATATCCGGCGCGACAAGCGACGACGAAATTGCTCGGTATCGAGGTAAGTGTCGGACGCACCGGTGCTCTGACGCCGATCGCTTTGCTCGAACCGACCCTATTAGCGGGCACGACCGTTTCCCGAGCCTCGCTGCACAACGAAGACGAGATCAAGCGTCTCGACCTAAAGATCGGCGACTACGTTTTGATCGAAAAGAGCGGCGAGATCATTCCGCAGGTGTTACAGAACATACCGTCAAAGCGGACCGGCAGTGAAAAGAAGTTTGTCTTTCCGGACAAATGTCCGGTGTGCACCTTTGACGCCATACGGCCCGAAGGTGAGGCCGTTCGCCGCTGCACTAATCCCGATTGCCCCGCAAAAATAAAGGGACGCATCGGTTATTTCGCATCGCGGCGAGCGATGGACATCGAGGGGCTTGGCGATGTTTTGATAAACACGCTTGTCGATAACGGGATGATCAAGGATGTCGCTGACCTATACGACCTCACCGTCGAGCAGATCGCAGCACTCGATCGAATGGCCGAGAAATCAGGAACGAATCTGATCGACCAGATAGCGGCGAGCAAGACACGCGGGCTGCAGAGATTACTTTACGGAATCGATATTCGGCACGTGGGCGAGCGCTACGCAAAAATTCTCGCAAATAATTTTCGCAGAATCGAGAGACTTGCGGCTGCGTCTGTCCAAGAGCTCGACGACATTCCCGAGATCGGCCTTGCCGTCGCAGAGAGCGTTCATGCATGGATGCGAGATGCAAAAAACATCGAGCTCATCTCGCGTCTAAAAGCCGCGGGCGTTCAGATGGAGATGGACGAGGCGTCAACAGCCGCACTCGATGAACGCTTTGTCGGCAAGACGTTCGTCCTGACCGGCAAACTTGAAAATTACACCCGCGATGAAGCGGCAAAGTTGATAGAGGAACGCGGCGGCCGCGTCTCGTCGTCCGTCAGCAAAAAAACCGATTACGTAGTTGCAGGAGAAGATGCCGGGTCGAAGCTAACGAAAGCGGAGTCCTTAGGAGTCAAAGTGCTCGACGAGTCCGACTTTCGTTCGCTGATCGAAACCGACGGTTAAGCTCCCTCGACCTGATTCGCTGGCTTCGATGAAATAGCATCATCGTCTTTCGCGATGTGCATTTCATTTACCACCCTTGAAAAGACTCCGTAAACTACGAGTATCGAAACAAAGAGTCCGACGCCAAACACAATTAGATCCATCATCGTGTTCTCCTCGGGTAGAGTCCGAGCGCGAGGATCGACGGAACCCAAAGCCCGACAAAAATTGCGGTGTCACGGTTGCCTTGGCCCAGCAGGCCAAACCACAAAGAGACTGAAAACAAAAAGGACAAAAACGCTGCCGCCAAGATGAATATTTCTGATCGTTCGAGTTTCATAAGTTGTTAAATAGGTACGAAAACCACGTTCCTTACCAAATCCTTGTTACATCTGTTTTCGGTCGAGCATCGCGTTTGGATTCAAAAACAGCTCAGTTGCGTAGGGCCACTATGTATGAAGAAGCAAAGGAATTTACATTGATCGGAACGCCGGAACATCTAACCGCAAAGGAACGCGAGTTATATGTTTTTAGCAAGATTCATGGTGCAAAGCCCGAGGAGCTGATTTAGCGGAGTGTTCGACATGGACTCACCCCCGCGTCTCGTCATCCGTCAGCAAACAAACCGATTACGTCATCGCGGGGGGAGATTCAGGATCAAAGTCGACGAAGGCGGAGACTCTAGGCGTTAGGATATTAAACGACGCAGAGTTTGGAAAACTTTCAGTCCGGTGACATAATTTCCACGAATATGCTTAAGAACTTCATCACGTCAATTCTTGCGTTAACCGTCTTTACAATGTCGTTTTCGCCTATCGCTTTTGCTCAAGCGGCAGATGACAAAGAGGCGCAGCGTCAGCGGGATGTGGAGATATTTGTCAATAAACTGGGCGTTGGCGAAAAATCGCGAGTCAAGGTAAAACTCAAAGATAACAAGAAATCGGTTAAGGGTTACATAAGGGAAATCAATGACGAGACCTTCGTATTGACAGACAAGAAGAAGAATACGACCGCGGTTCAGTATTCGAATGTAAAGAAGGTTTCGAGGGATGAGCTTGGCACAGTTGCCAAGATTGGCATCGGGATCGGTGTTCTCTTTGGAGCAGTAGCTATCTGTTTTGCAGCCGGAGGGTGTGTGGACTAATGATTCAATAAAACACGATGCCAACATCTTTCGTTAAATTTTTGACCTGCGTTCTTCTGATCGCTGCCTCGGCGTTTTTAGCAACTGCCCAAAGCGCGCAGACCGATATCCCGCAGAAAGGTAAATACCGTTCAATCGAGGTGCAGAAACTGGACGTTGCTCCCGACGTAGATATCCCGTCTAACCAGATCAATGTGATCTTTCTGGAAATTGTTGACGAGCTTCACAAAATAAAAAAATTTGACCGCGTAACAAAAGCTGGCTCCAAGTCGGCTGAGAACACGGTTCTTGACGCTCAACCCAGACTTCGTCTCGAGGGAACTATTTCCAGGTATTCCGCTCTCGTGCCGCAGAAATATACAACTAAGACCGGAGATATATGGACACGCGTTAAGATACAGGTCAAATTTATCGATACATCGGATGGCAAAATTTTGCTTGAAAAAGAAGTCGATCGTAGAATATTTTTCGGCGTCTATCAGTTCACCCTCGACGATGTCGGGCGCAAGGTCGCTAAGGAAGTCGCAAAGATCGCTAAAAAAACTTTCTTTTAGGTGAGAGGAAATTCCTCTGGAAGATTGGCCTAGACTGTGTACAACGAATATATTGGAATCATGAGCGACTTTTTTACAGCAGGTATTTCGAGTGTTGATCCGTTGATCAGCGGGGCGATCGATGATGAGGTGCGGCGCCAAACGGATGGTTTGGAGCTGATCGCGTCGGAGAACTTTGTGTCCGAGGCGGTGCTCGAGACGATGGGCACGGTGTTTACGAACAAGTACGCCGAGGGCTATCCCGCAAAACGATACTACGGCGGCTGCGAGTTTGCGGATGTCGTCGAGAACGCTGCAATCGACAGAGCAAAACAGCTATTCGGCTGCGATCATGCGAATGTCCAGCCGCACTCGGGTGCACAGGCGAATATGTCTGTGCTGCTTACGGCACTTGAACACGGCGACACTATCTTGGGGATGAATCTCTCGCACGGCGGCCATCTCACGCACGGTCATCCGCTAAATTTTTCGGGCATAAATTACAAAGTTGCTGATTATGGCGTCAGTCGTGATACCGAGCAGATCGATTACGACGAACTACAAAAAAAAGCGGAAGAGGCGCGTCCCAAACTTTTGATCTGCGGCGCGTCGGCGTATCCGCGAATCATCGATTTCGCGCGTATTGGCGAGATCGCACGCTCGGTCGGCGCGCGAGTTATGGCCGATATCGCGCACATTGCGGGACTTGTTGCGACCGGCCTTCATCCGTCGCCCGTACCGCATTGCGAGTTCGTCACGACGACAACCCACAAGACCTTGCGGGGACCGCGTGGCGGAATGGCTATGTGCAAAGAGGAGTTTGCCGCCGATCTCAATAAGCGAGTGTTCCCGGGCGTTCAGGGCGGACCTCTGATTCACATCATCGCGGCCAAAGCCGTCGCGTTCGGCGAAGCTCTCAAACCTGAATTCAAAGCCTATCAGCAGCAGGTCATCGATAACGCCCAGGCTCTGGCCGCGACGCTGAAAGACGCCGGACTTCGCATCGTTTCGGGCGGAACGGACAATCATCTGCTGCTTGTCGATGTTTACATGGACGGCAAGGGCGTCACCGGCAAGGCCGCCGAAAAGGCGCTCGACGAAGTACATATCACCGTCAACAAAAATACGATCCCGTTCGACACGCAAAAGCCGTTTGTTGCCTCGGGCATTCGCCTTGGAACGCCCGCGCTCACGACTCGCGGTATGAAAGAGGACGACATGCGCCTCATCGGCGGTATGATAGCGGCGATCATTCACGAACCGGAATCCGAAGACGTTAAGACCCGCGTCCGCGGCCAGGTCGCTGAACTTACTGCGAAATTTCCGATGTATGCAAATCGCCTGAAAGAGCGACAGAATGACGCTGTTGCGACATGAAATTGAAGAGCATCACTGCCATCGCCCTGTTTTTCGTGCTCCTGCCCGTGCTCGGCCCCTCGCAGACCTCGGGCGTCAATCCGCCGTTAAAGGAAGCTCCGCCCGATTTCGTCGGTGACGGTTGTACGTTCTTCCCCGATGGCGACTACGCCGATTGCTGTCGCGCTCACGATCGCGATTACTACCGTGGCGGCACGAAGGCTGAACGCAAGGCGTCGGACAAGCGCCTTCGGCAATGTGTTCGCGGGAAAGGTCACAAATACATTTCGAAACTTATGTATCTCGGCGTGCGGATCAGCGGTGGTTCGTGGCTCAGGGCTCCTTTCAGTTGGGGATTTGGCCAACGCAAAGAGAAAAACAAAAAAGACAAAGGCGACACGAAAGACACTAACTAAGAGCTATTCGCTCCGGCCGTCGTTCTCGGCGTCGAACTGTTCGAGGATGTCGCGCGCTTCTTCCGAGTCGAATTCGTATGCTTTTTGCTCGAGAGCAGCGGCCGCAATACCTGAGTAGAGTGGGTCGTCGAGCAGCGGCACGAGATTGCTGAGCGACATCATTGCGAGCGTTTCGTGGGCGATCGCGCGTATTTGAGCAAGGTCCGTTTGGCGCACGATCTCAGCGATCTCGCCCGCGCTGTAGCGTTCGGCAAGATGATCGGCGAGGCGATCCAGACGGGCGTAGTCGTTGTCACGGAGCGCGCGTGTTGCGAGCTGGATAAAGACCTCGGCCGAGGCAGATTGCGATTCGAGCACCGACGCGCATGTGTCGGCAAGCTGTTTTATCTCGGTCAACTTTGCCGCATTCTTTCGAACTGTTTTCTTTGTCGATTGTTCGTCGAGAGCGTGAAGCAGGCGACTGAGTTCCCAGTCGGCGTGGGCGTCGTAATGTAACTTGTGGGTCTGGGCCGCACCGGCCTTGCCGGTTTTCATCACACCTACGAGCAGCTTTTTTGTATCGGGCCGTAAGTTCTCCCAGATGCTCGCGATCTTTCCGCCGAATTCCTTTATCGTCATGTCAACAAATTTAGTTTGATGTTCCGCAATCTCGTTGTCAAGCGTTTCGTTTCTTGGCAACGCTTTCTGTTAGACGGGTCTCAACGGCGCGCAGTTTGTCTTCAAAATCACCCGCCGTTTCGTCCAGGTATTCGAGCAGGGCAAACGGCGCTATGTTCAGATGGCGAAGTTCCCAAGCGATCTCGCCCGTGGCGGGCGGGCGAGAAAACCACGCCGCGTCGAGGCTACCCGGATTCACGTCTACCTCGACAAAAAGCTCGCCGCTCGCATCGCCAAGCGACGATTGCAATTCTGCCGTGAGTAAGACGCGGCGAAGTATCCAGCCGTGCCTGGTGTAGGTGAGAATGATGTCGCGACACGCGGCGGAGTCGATCATCTAATTCGGTTTGGCGTTAACATTCGGAGCTGCCTTTGGCGTAATGATTTGCGGAGTCCCGTTCATGTTGGGCATAGGCATTTCTTTCATGTTGTTTCCGTTGATGGCATTTGCGGCTTCTTTTTCAAGAAAATCGCGGCTTTTACCCGGTGATTTGAATGAACCGCCAAAGGCTTCGCCGATCGCCAGCTTCCACACCCCGTTTTCAAGCACAAACGGCAGGTCTTCCCAGCGGCTCTCCTTCGAGTTCCAAACCTCAATGGCGCCCATGTTGTCCTTGATCCGCTCGTCGCGAATCGCAGGCATCGGTTCGGCGAATGTCGTTGCGGTAAATCCGTTCTCAAACAACTTTTCCTCCGATTTGCCGTATTGAGCCGCGGCGGATTTGCCGAAAGCAATGCTCTTTTCACTCATTTCGATCTTTATTGCGTCGGTGTTTTTACTTTTGACGGCGTTGTAGAGACGCTTATAAGCCTCGGTCGGCGAGTCATTTCCGGCGACCGGCTGATCCCCACTGCAAGAGAACGCGGCGGCTATACACATAAGTAACAAAGCGAGTAGAATGATGTTTTTCATATTCACGAAAAAGTATATTACGCCGGTCGCGAAACACAAATCAGCCGATGAAAGCACTCAGATACACAAAGGGACAACTCAAGCTGGCAGACGTTGCGATGCCCGGCGCCACCGACGAGGCCCTGGTACGAGTTACACGTTCGGGCATCTGTAATACCGACCTCGAGATCGTACGCGGCTACGCGGGGTTTGAGGGAACGATCGGGCACGAGTTTGTCGGTGTTGTCGAGCGCTCGGACAAAGCCTCCGACCTCGTCGGCAAACGTGTTGTGGGCGAGATAAATGCTGGCTGCGGCGTGTGCGAGCACTGTAATGGCGGCGATTCACGACATTGTCCCGCGCGCACCGTCCTCGGCATCGTCGGCCGCGACGGGGCACACGCGGAGTTTCTGAACTTGCCGTCACGAAACTTACTCGTCGTGCCGGACAACGTGAGCGACGAGCAAGCAGTATTTGTCGAACCGCTTGCGGCGGCCTACGGGATTACTGAGCAAGTCGAGATCGGTCCTGAAACGCGGCTCGCGGTTGTCGGCGACGGTAAGCTCGGTTTGCTCTGCGCTTTTGCCCTCGCAGTACGAACCCAAAATATCACGCTCATCGGTAAACACGGATCAAAGCTCGCCATCGCAAAGAAACGGGGAATTGACGGCCATTTGCTCGAGGAAGTTAGGCCTGCGATGTCGAGTTCTTTTGACGTCGTTGTCGAGGCAAGCGGTTCGGAATCGGGCTTTACAACCGCGCTCGAGCTAGTCAAGCCTCGAG
>JBJXFZ010000029.1:0-33846 GCA_046154245.1 Pyrinomonadaceae bacterium | reverse complement strand
TGCTCGATCATAAAGATCGAGGCCAAACATCTGGCCGTTCGGAGTTGTAAAGATGCTATGTGGCCGGCGGCTTCCACGCCAACTCGTTTCTGTCGGAACAAATGAAATTACCGAATCAGCCGTCTCCCTGAGTTCCTGTCCTGTTGGCTTCCAGGAAACCTCACCGGCAAGCATCCGCGGATATATCGCTCGCTGCCTCGCTGCGTCTTCACGGATAGCGTCTGCCCCGATTTTCTTTCGGATCGCCGACACAACCGCGTCGCACCGGTCGTCGAGTATCTCAAGTTGCCTCCGTGCTTCCTTTGTTCCCTTCGACCGGCCGGCAAATACGATGATGTTTAAGCGAAGATTGCAGATCTCTTCATTGTCGCCTTCTACCTGTTCGAGGAGGTTCTCAAGATCGGCCTTGATCACGATCGCGTCCTTCTTAAGATTTCTGAATCCGAGCCAGGTGTTGCGACTGCCTTCGATCCGGTCGATGCGTTTTTGAAGGTCCTTTTTTGCGGCCTGCTTCTCGCTCGTCATCAGATCAACGACGATCTCGTGCGGAAACGCCAAGGCCCTCGTAGCCGTCAGATAGCGCATGATGTCCGCTGTCACAAAGCCGTTTGGGAGTGTTTTCAGACTGACGAGACTCACAGGCGTGCCATTGTGCCGGACATACTGCTCGCGAGTGCTCTCGATATTTGTACTGCAAAGATATCGCCTCAGATCGACGCAATCTGAGCTTGTCAGATTTGGGAATGAATCGTGCTCACGGCGATGGCTGGCAAAAAGAGACTCAAAGATCTCTGTCCGGTTCATCTCCCGAAGCTGAAGACTTCGCGGAAAGTTAGCTTCGAATGACTGAAACACACGTGTAGCTTTGAGTCTGCAAGCGGCCTCACTTTGCAGCTCTCTCATCACCATCAATTCACTTTCGCGATTTCTTATCCTTATGAAGGGCGAGCCGAGCAGTCGTGTAATTCCGTATTCCTTTACGTCCCTTACGAGCGAAGGTAGAAGCGAAGAAAACCTACCTTTGTCGCCTGCATCTCTTATGGGCACGCGTATCCAGACAGTTGCGGTCTGTCGCATAACTTCGCCCGATATGATTGCTTCTTCGTGGAGAGCAAGATTGGTTGCTTGCAGAACTCCGGCTACCGGATCGGAAGTCGCCGTGTCTCGCGACGACAGATGGTCTCGAAGAACCTCACCCGTATCCAGTGAATTTAGGAACCTAAACTGAATGATCGTGTTCTTCGGCTTCTCGAACTTCAGGATCGTTTTCAGTTCCTCGATCCGCTGCTCGGTAACATTTCCATCTATGTAGAGACTGTTCGCCGGCTCGAAAATGTACGCCCTGCCGTAGCTCCCGTCCTTGTATCGAATAATGTTGCCGTCCAGCCCGGCTATCTCGGTTGGAAGCAACCGCCCCGTGAGTTCGAATTTCGAGTTCTCGTTCTCCGAAATAGGCTTATCGGTCGAGCGTGGCCGTAGTTGTTTGAATGCCGGAATGATGCGGAATCCGGCTACGAGGCCAAGACCCACGGAGAGAAGCCCTCCGAAAAGGGAGACGGCGATCTGTGTGAATGATAGGTTTGCGGTGTCCATGTTTTATTTCCTGCTTGATGTTTTCCAGACGGTTGGTTCTATCTCTCCGTGCAAAGGAGGCCGGAAACTCGCCCATCGGTCGATCTCGGCGTCGAACTTCTGCGAGAGCCAATAAGAGGGTTTGCTGAGGCGCAAGTAGTTAAAGACACCCAGAAGAACTAGAAAGACGAGAAGCCCCAGTGGAAACCCCAAGGGTACATAACCGACCCAAAGACCTAGAACAAACGGAACGAGATAAGCGACGCCTGTCGGGATCAAGATAAACTTCCAGTCGGTTGAATAGACCCCGAATCTCTTAAGTCCTCGGAAAACATTTGGCCGCGTTGCACGTCTTCTCATCGGTCGTGCCTCCTAAAAATTGGTATCGACTCCGACGGTTCGACCTTGTGCAAGCTGCCAGAACACCGCGACAATCGTTCCGAAGGCAAACGAAAGAAGCGAGCCGAACGCCTGGTTGCCCCATTCCTTTCCGGTCATCTTGTTGTAGATCGCCCAGGCTACGCCGACCGCTCCAAGACAAAAAAGAATGATCGCCATGAGTTTGAGCGACTCGCGGATGATGTTTGAGAGGTTACTCGCGTCGCCGGTGAAGATCGGGCCTTGTGCCGAGATCAGGTTTGTGAAAAGTAACATCAAGCCGAGCGGCGCCATGCTGGATACGCAGCCCTTAAGTAGTGTCAGTAGTTTTTTCATTTTGGTCCTCGCTAGATATGTTTCTTGACGTCCCGAAAATAAGACGGACGCGTCAATAATCTGACTCGCTCTGCAAGGGTCGTGCCGCTCCGCGAAAGGCGGCGTTGGCACATCGGTTGCCATAACCGAGAACATGAAAAAAACGACCAACTACTTGATCGCACTTTTATCGCTGCTCGTCTTTGTATTTCCTCAGACAACTACTTCGCAGGAAACACAAAGAATTTCTCGGATTTCACTTGCGAGAATGGACGTGCTTTCGCGAGCAAGATTGTTCGAGGCGACCATCGAAAGAGCCGCAAAAAGCGAAGGCGTCGATCCGCTTATTCTGTGGACGATCGCCTACAATGAAACCCGCTTCCGGCCTTGGTTAACCAGCCCGAAGAATGCGCAGGGACTTATGCAGTTTATGCCGGGGACGGCCGCGCGATTTGGACTAGCTAACCCGTACGAAGCGAACTCATCGATCCACGCCGCAGCTCGCTATGTGAAGTATCTGGGACGCTTATTTGACTGGAAACTCGAGTCCGTTTTGGCGGGCTATAACGCAGGTGAAGGAACCGTTCTAGCCTTTCTTCACGGTCGCGAACTACGCCTAAACGGCAGGGTTATCAACGCTTCAAGGAGACGAACCGTCAACGGCGTCCCGCCGTACAAAGAGACTCTCGAGTATGTTTCGCAAGGGGTGCAGGTTTATCGCTGGCTCCAGCGACAAGGAAGGCTGGGCGTGCCTGTAACGTCATTAAAGGCCGAACAAATCGCCCTAAAAGAAGCTCCGGAAAAAACCGTTGAAGTTCAAGAAACACAAGCTATGTCCGTGTTCTATGATCCGCGAACCGGCAAACGAAGCGTGATGTCTTCGAAGAATTCAGACCGGCTTCCGCAACTAGATTTCGGCCCCGTCATCGTCGGACCATCAATGCCGAAAAACTCAAATCAGCTAGCTCGATCAACCTTTGCCGGTGAGATCCCGATATCAGGCCGAAAATAAATAGTCGGCGAATTTTCGAGTCAAACGCGGACGAGTTTCGCACCGTTCGGTAAATTTTTCTGCCGGAATAAGAATGCGTTGAAAGCTTATCCGCAAAAGTTTGACTATTTCGCTTTTGGCACTGCGTTTGCCATTAGACGTCTCGAGACGCAAATCGTATGAAAGAAGATGAAACCAAAATCGAATCACCTGACGAAGGGAACACGAAGACTCATGCTACAACATATCTCACTCGCGATCCGGACGACATCGTAACTATCGCCTCGCTTTTCAAGATGCTTGGGGTGCTGTTGTTCGCCCTTGCGCTAAGCGGTTGCGTGAATGTGTTCCTGATCTTTAGAAAAGCGGATCGGATAGTCGTTGATAAATCGAGCGGACGAGTCGTAGAGCTAAACAACCGGGATTACGGCTCAACGGAAACTGTCAGCATCGCGCCGGATGTTCCAACGTCGACTGACAAAAAATACCTAGTCAAAGAGTTTCTCACCGCCCTCTACGAAGTCGAACAAACGACCCGCGAGGCACAGGTGAACAAACTGCTCCGAATGCTCGATCCCGATCTTTCGATGGCGATGGCCAATCGGCTAAAACAGAATGGGGTGCTTGCTGGCGAAAGGACAGAAAGCGTCAATTCCTCCTGGGAGCTCCAAGACCTGACTGTCGATGAAAGCGATCCCTACATTCTCCGTGCGATCGGCACGCGAAAGATACGGCGCAAAGCCGCAGGCCAGGACGTGGAAGAGTCCGTTCAGCTTAAATGCAAATTCCTTCTGAAAGACAGCTCGTCAACACCGATACGCAATGACAACAACCTTAGAACGGGCTTCACGATTCTCCGCTTTCGGGTCGAACCCGTAAATGGCAAGACCGTCTCACCTATAACACTCATCGGAGATGCGGAGGATACACCTTCACAAAATCAACCCGTTAGCGATACAACTGGCGGCAAGTAAACGAGGAGCCTAAATTAATCCATGAAAAAACCAATAACATCCAAACCCGCTGAATATTGTATGAAGTTGCTGGGAATCGCACTTGTCGCACTCGCAGTGATTTCCGGAAATGCTGATGCCCAGGCTCAAAAGTCTGCAAACAACCCTAGAACAAAGAAGGTTGTCCGGCCGGTTTCAAACGAGTCTACGTCGAGTACCGCCGAAAAGGTCGTAAATATTTCGGCTGCTGCCGGAGCCGCGCAGCCCGTTTCGGTTGTTAATGCACCGCAACCCGATTTCTTGTCGGGAGAAGCAAGTGTGACCGTCAATCCAAAGCAGCCAACAGTGATCCGTCTCGGACTCGCTCAAAATGCGGTAACTATTGTAGAGTTCCCGGCGTCAGACGGTATCTATTACATCCATGAGGGCAATCCGAAGCTTGCATCAGTGTTTCAGTCCCCTACAAAGGAAACTGACCGATCGATAACCATCTATCCCGGCGAAGGATTTGTTCCGACGAAAGACGGAGCAACCTCGGCCGCGATCAGCCTGCAGATGAGATCCGGCTTGGTCCTTATTCTCGAACTAGTTCCGGTGAATGACCTTAGAAGGAATGCGCACCGCTGCGTTATCACCTATGACAGGGACGCTGTTGTGTCGGCACGAAAAGTTGCGGGACTTGCATTCAATCTCGGCGGCGAATCAACGGGCGCGCCGCCTATCAACTCGCGGGCGGTATCGAAACTTGTCGGTGGCGCACAGATCACTGAACCGCGAAGCCTGGAACCTCCGAATTCCGAAACCAACTCAAATGCCCGAGCTGCATTCACGGAGTTACCCGACACAAAACGAGGCAGCACAAAGCGAGCGATGACCGATGCGGAAATATCGAATGCCTCAAACAAGCGACTGGCGGATGTCCTTCGCGATCCTAAGAAAAACCTCGGCACATGGACGTCGCCGCTCCACGGACTGGAACTATCAATTACGCGAGTTACGGACCTCGATGCCGAGAACCGGCTCGTCGTCGTTGCCGTTCGAAACTCTACAACGTCGAATCTTAGACTGATACAAGGTTCCCCGGAACTTCAGATACAGACACTCGATAAAGACGGCAACAGCCTTTTGACGTCAAAACTCGAGATCCGGTATGTGGAAACAACCGCATTTGAAGGACTCATCCTGCCGGGTTCTACGACCTTTTTTGCGTTGGTATATAAATCACCAACTCTCGGAACAAATCAAAAGATCCGGGTTGTCGTGGCCCACAACGATGCCGCCGATGCGCCGATCTCAACTGCACTTAACGGATCGAAATAAAGGAGAAACTTTATGCAAACCACTTTAACTACTGCCGCAGATATTCCGACCGCGTTGCCTGATATCGAGACGGATGAGATGCGCGAGAAAATGCTGCTCGAAGATCAGAATGACCTATTGGAAGAAGAGGTCGATGGTGATGAACTAGCTATTGAGACTAGGTCGGAACACAAAGGTTCCCGAACCGGGAAAGTACTAAAGAGCATCGCTGCCTTCACAATATTTCTATTTCTAATGGGAACAGCGATCACCTGGTTTTTCGGAATGGGATGGTTCGCCACCCAAAAACCACAGGCCGTGAACCGCACCGGCCAAACGGATACATCGCCCGCACCGATGACTGAGGATGAAAAACTCAAAGCGGCTCTTACAATGGTGGCTTCGAAAGAGCCGAATATCAGCCAAGACTCTGTAGCCAACCTTTCTTCCGAAGTAATGACGGTTGATAAACCGGAAGCGAACGCCGGCCAAACTAGCGATATCGCATTGATGACAAACTCACAATCCCAGGGAGCAGAGCCCCCCATTACTGACATCGGGACGAGTACCTCGTCTCAGGAAAAAAGTCGGCCTCGGGAAGAATCTTCCGGTACGAGAATTAGAAATAATGAGCCGCAAGCGAATAGTCCTCAACCCAAACAGCCGAATACATCAATTGAACCGTTGCGTCGATCGCTTTTCTTCGGAATATCCAAAGTAAGAAATGATGTTCCTCCTGTCCAAAATGCACCATCGTCAACTGCCACCGCTGAACCAAAAAAGGCAAAGATCAGTGGCCAAATACCTTTCGGGACCCTACTACCTGTCCGATTGGTTGGTGCAATCTACACGCTCAAAAGTTCGGGTGGTGTCGTCCGCATGGAACTGACACAGCCGATAGAAGGAAAAGGTTACTCGTATCCGGCAGGCACGACCCTCATCGGCAATCTAAGAGGAGGTGAGTCCATAAGAGCGTTTGTGAGTGTCATCGGCCTCATCGATCCGGCTTCGGGTGAGTTGGTGAAGTTCACCGGCGAGCTTATGGGAACAGACGGTGCTTCCGGCATCGAGGGGAACAGGAAAAGGATGACGGGCAAATGGACGCGATTCTTTCGGGGCTTGAAGGATACGGCCGGTTCGCTTTTGGGTTCAGTTGGCTCACTACGCTCGGGAGGTACGGTGATCCTTTCCGAACCGCTTCGTCGTGGATCGGAAAGACTGTCCGAGGACACCAGCCAGTCACTTTTTGGGACCGAACGCGAAGACACATTTCTGGAGGTTTTAGCGGGAACCAGCGGGTACGTCCTTGTAACCCAAATGCATGAAGCGACAACATCAATGACCGCCATTTCGACGGGAGCAGACAAGGAATGATCCCTTTTGACAAAGACCGGCCTCAGATAAATCCGCGCGACCTCGTGACAAACGGGCTCGAATCTGAGCTCTTCCACCTAATGGCTCGCAACGGATACGTGCCGGATGAACAGGTGTTCGAGGATTTTTGCGAAAGTCTGAAATCCGGTCGCGCCTGGCTGATATCGGGAACAAGAGGCAGCGGAAAAACTGCGTTTCCGGAAGCGCTCGCTGCGGCCTGTAATCTATCAATGTGCGTTGTAGCTGGCCGCGACGGGTTGAAACAGGAAGAAATTCTCTATGACTGGGACGGCGAAGAGCAGGAAGTCTGGATGAGAGAACATCTTGCTCTTGCAAAGCAGCTCCCACTAGACGAGCAGACCGGGTTTCTCGACAAAGCTCGACGATCAAAATGGCAGCGTCGATTTCTTATTCTTGGCGAGGTTGGAATGGCCTACGACCTTGCTGCAGTCGCGGCATCGAGCACTTCAAGAAAACCGCCGCCGGTATTGATTTTGGACGAAAGCGATAAGTTTGGAGCCAGCATTGAGGATTCACTCCTTATGCCGCTCGAACGGGGCCTAGTCTATATTCCAAGATATGAAGACGGAACTATCGGCGTTTCCGATTGGCAGTCAAGACCCATAGTTATCACGACTTCAAACGACCTGCGCCATAAACTCAGTTCACCGTTTATTTCGAGACACGTTTACAGCCGTTTCTCAAGCCCGTCACTGGAGAAAGAACTCGAGATCTTATCTACGAGAAACAAACGCGCAACGTCAGTCCATCTTGCTCTTACTACAAAACTCATCGATGCCGTTCGCGGCATCGCGGGTATGGAGGACCATCCGAGCGTTCGTGAGTCGATCGACATTGTTGCTGCGCTTGAGCGGGACTCTATCGAATCACTCAACCCGAAAAGTCTTGTTCGGTATTTTTGTTACTTCGTAAAGACAGGTTCATCCCGGGAGCTGCTCAGTCTTCAGCTCGACTATCTTCTTGCGATGACTCACGCCTTTCACCCGGATATCGACTCGTGGCTGGCCTCACGAGATGCAAATTGGCGGCTCCGGTGGCCGCAATTATCCGGCCTTTTAATATGAGCAAATCACAAACCAAATCGGGTCTCTATTCGAGGATCAAACAGAGACTCGGTGCGATCAGACAGTCGATTGATCCAACGCGACACGGCGGTCTGCTAGTTCTCTTTTGCTTCGTCGGAATATACGCAACTTTCAGGATGCTATCGCCTCAGAGCGAAGCGGCCCAAGTCAGATTTATCGAAACTCGCGGTAGTGAACCCGATCAGGATTCCTCGACAGCCGAATCGCAATTAAGAAACCCTTTTTCCGGCCCGGAGTATGACAACGCCGTAAGACTGCGAGAAGCATCTGTCTTGGGAATGGCGGTCTCGTTGTCGGTGTTGTCCCTGAATACGCGAACCGGAAGACTGCCGGGCGGTGTTGCAGAGATTATGCGGCATCTTGAGACGGCACGCCTGCTTCCGCCGGGGATTCAATACAATAATGGGAACATTGTCTCCGAACAGAGCATTTTTAAGCTCGCGTATCGACGCGAGCCTCTCTCGTTTGAAGTTCTGGCTATCCCACGATCTGATGAAGGCTCGCAATTGCTTTTTCGGTTCCCTCTTCCTCAAAGCGAACCAAATTCCGTACTGTATTTTGAAGCGAAACGTGATCAGCCGATACCGGCTGCTTTGTTAACCACTGAGCAGCTTAGTGTAAGTGGCTGGAAAATTCGGCATTGGCGAGGTGACGCTCTGACACTGAATACGACGACCGTTGAGTCGCTTCGCGAACAGAGTTCATTGCTGAGGGCGCGTTAGTTTACAAAGTTATGTTTTCGCGTGAATGGATCGAGAGATTTGATGCTTCCTACGGAATACCACGGAAAGCAAACGAGCAATACCTGCCATCGTACCAGGCATTTTGGCAGTGGTCAGCGGACATTGGCATGTGTCTGTTCTTCGTTCTATTGGGCTTGGTCGGCTCATTGTTTTGCTTGTATGCGGGAATTCTATTGGACGTCTATGGGTTGATCACTCTGGTCTTTTGGGCGATGGCTTTGATCTGTGTCGCTGGCGCATTTGTAGATGCGTACTCGCTGATGTGGGCATACCGCGTTCGGCGGATGAGCACCGCCCACGGTTCGGCGAGGTGGGCGAAGGCTTCTGATCTGATCCGCTGTGGTCTGATGAACCGAGTCAGAGGTCTTCCGATACCGGCAAACGCACTTCCCCTTGCAAAAGCCTTTCGCGGCCGCGATGTTTTTCTTCCGGCGAGTCAGTGGCTCCGGCACTTTGTTATGTTTGGCCCGACCGGTTCCGGCAAATCAAAGACATTCTTTATCTCGATGATCCGTGCGATCCTGAATAAGTCAGCGTGCCTTGTTTACGATCCTAAGGGCGAGCTTTTCGCTCAGACTGCGGCCTCAGCGAAACAGATCTACCGTTTGGACCTCGACGACCCGACAAAAAGCGATCGATGGAATTTCATCCCCAAATGCAGAAACGATCCCGCGTTCGCGTGTCAGATCGCCGGAATGATGATCGGGATCGAAGGCCGTCGCCGCACGAATGCCGACCCGTTCTGGGGCGATGCTGAACAAATAGCTTTGACCGCGATCTTGTTGCACATAGCAGAGGTGTATCGCGAGAAAGCGATTCCCGCGTTCGCAGCAGACTTTCTTCTATTCCTTAGCGGTGAAAGCGATGAGGCATTCAACGACGCGATGACGAATTCCCCTAGCCTGTATGCAAAACAAGCTTACTTGGCTTTTCGTCAGGCGCCGGTGCAGACCCGTGGCTCGATCTTGATCGGTCTATACAACAAACTGCGACCGTTCACACTTGCTCCGGCTCGGATGGTGACCGTGCCGCCAACCAAAGATGAAACTGCACTTGGTTGCCGCTCGATAAACTTCGGCGATCTTCGCAAACCGGGTAGCGCTATTTATCTTGTCGTGTCGGAAGGTGCCGCTGACGTTTACAAAGAGTTCATTGCCACATTCATCGGACAGGCAGTTATGGAGATGCGGCTCGATGGTGTGAATGAACCAGAGCATCCGTGCTTCGTTTTGATCGATGAAGCGTATCAATTGAATGTTTCCGAAGTGAAAAGAATATCCGGTATCGGCCGCGGTCGCGGCGTCGGCCTTGGTCTCGGCTATCAAGACCTGCCTCAGATGTACGACCAATACGGACGAGAACGTGCAAATGCGATCCTTGGAACCATAATGACCAAGATCTTTCTTCCCGGACTGGACGACGTAACAGCCGAGTACGCCTCAAAACAGCTTGGCGATACAACGATCTTTTCAAAAACATTTCAAGACTTTCCCGGCAAGAAGCAGGACAATACAAGATATGCTGAGCAAAAACGGGCTCTCATGCTGCCGACCGAGATTCGACAGACTGCCGCTCATTCAGAAGTTCTCATAATAAGCGACACAGCTCCACCAATACGTGCGGCTTACCCGCCGTTCGCGGTGTCTAATGAAATCTGCCGTGCTCCGAAAAAAGGAGCTCCGAAAGAAGTGCATCTTGGCGATATAGACGCACAATTCTCGCTTACTGGTGATGTAGAGAAAGTTAGACAAACTGAAACCGACAGGCATTCACTAAAAGAAATGATCTCAGATGGTGTTGATGGAGTCTTATCGAATGAGCGAATTGCCGAGTTGGTGGGATCATCACAGAGAGAGTCCGACGCCGATTTTCTGCTTGATAGTGAATCCGGCAAGAAGACGGATCTAATTGAAAATGCTCTCCAACGCCTCCCTGAGGATGTTCGATTCATGACGACTGCTGCCCCTGTCAGCCAACTTTCACAAATTTAAATCCATGCTAAACAGACTCAAGATATCACTCATCCTGGCTCCACTCGCGTTAATGATGCTGGTGGGCGTGTATATCTACTCCCTTTGGTCCGAGGAACGAGGCCGGCGTGCCGAAATGCCGTTTGACGCGACCGGTGCAATGAATAGGGATCTGTTGAAGTTTCACCGAAAGCGCGGTTCATTCCCCGAAAAGTTAGAAGATCTTGAAGGTGTAGTCTGGGAAAAGAAGCAACGAAATTACGTGTCGCATGGTCGGTCGCTGATCCATAGAAATTATTTCTACCTTTATTCAAGGATAAATTCCCACCGATTTACTCTGTGGTCCATACCAATTGGCAAAGAGCGCGATGAAGCGTCGACAATCTTTCTCGTCCGAACTCCTGATTCGGATAGAGCGTGGAAAGGCCCGGCCCTGCCAATTCCTGATATTGAAAACCTGTCACCTGTCCCTTCGTCAAACAATTTGACCCTGCTGGGTCTTGTCGAACAACTGAACATGCCTGTAGCGTTGAAGCAAAAATGACACGTTTTGGAAATTGGTTCAGAGTGCGTTCCACTGTTAACCGAAGGGTTGTAAGTTCGCGTCTTACCTGCGGAGCCAATATGTACAATGAATAATAGGCACGGAAACGTGCCTATTACTTTATTCCCACCTAAATTCCCACCAAAACGATATAAACAACCATCTTAAGACTACTTTCTCATACTTCGCCGGTGCGATTTGCCGAACCTTTATCATTGGTAGTAAACAGTAACAGTGTTTCCTCTGTTATTTCATCACTTTCACGCCATGTCAGAATTTCGGCAGGAATGTTAAGTCCGTGATTCATCTCAAGCCTATGGGTTATCTCTTAGGATTTTCTCAATGTGTTCCTTCGACCAATCACCAAAGCATTTTGGTGTCCAGTCAGTTCCGAGATCGGCACCGTAATCAAATAGCTTGTCCGTTACTTTTTCAGTAGCCGTTTCAACCAGTTTCTTGGTGATAACAGCGGAAGCACTCGCGGCGATAGCCGACTCAGCTCCGCTTCCCGTTGCCCTTTCGGTCGCAATACCCGCGGCCGCCCCAACCGCCGCCGATGTTAGCACTCCAAAAACTCTTATCACCTTTCGGACGTTCCGAGTGAACCCCGCTTCCTTTGCCGTTTCATTATGATAGGCGTGCCAGACCTTCCAGTCCTCGCCACCGCTTGTCTGCTGCAACCAGTTGCGAAACCGCTTTCCCTTTTTCCGAAGCTCCAAGACTGTTGAAAATTCTATTTGGCTCCCGTTGATGAGTTGGTAAACGTCAGGGAAATCGGCAGTCTGCTCGATATTGTCGATAATATTTTTTCGTTTGAGCCGCTCAACCTCAAGATTATCTATCTCGAATAGCTTGTCACCCAGAATCTGACTCATCGTCGGCGCTAAATAGAAATCACTTTTCATTCGGCCGGCACAACGTATATACAGGTCGGCAACGCCAGCTATAGACAACGGAAGTGTGTAGAACATTCGCCGAAACTTTGCTGGGTCGTCGAGACCCGCTGTCGGCAATTCGATATCGACTTCGTAGATCTTCGAACTGCCATCATTGTCATGTCTAACTACCACGGTACCGTTCGGGTTGCGGGCGATCTCGTCATAATTACAACCATCCATTTCACGGACGCGGACCGGAAAATCAGGTACGGTTCCAAGACCTTGTGCCTTGTAAATATTCTTTAGAATACTGGCCACTATCGCCCTGCATCGGTCGGGATTTAGGAAGTCGTCATAAGCATTATTGACGATGCCTGAACCCATTACATCCGTATCCGCGTCGTAAACCGTAACGCGGGCGTTTGCAGCGTGACAGAACCGCTCATACAATCGAGCCTCGGTCGCACCTAACTTGTCTTCGTCGTTCAACGTACCAAACGCACTGCGGAGCTCTCTGGTATCCAGGGCCTTCCTTGCAAAATAATTCGGCTCCTTCATGCCGCTTTCCTGTAACGCTACAAACTGCGTAACGATGTAGCTACGAGGCTCATCCGTAAAAACATCTCGGACGCATACGGGGTGGGCGGTGGCTGTCGAAAGGAAATTGATAACGCCGTCCTCGACCAGGCCAATGAGCTGGTCGTATGACAAGCCCTGCTGGATCAGCCGACTAATCAACGCGGCGAAATGTATGCCGTTTTCACAGTTGACGTTTACGCTGTCGTAGTAGATGAGCGACTCGGCAAACAGGCCTGTATTTGCTAGCACACCTTTTGCGAATAGTTCTGGTGCGGCGTGGTCGCTCGTGCTTAATGGGACTAACGCTGTGCGATGGTCAGACATCAATTATTAGTGTAAAACTTTAAAACGTTCACGGCTATACTAGCGGAGCCAGAAATGACGACGAGATCTAACGAGGTTGTAACCACATTTTTGAGTTGTAGCGTACGTCCCAATGACGCACTGTTAGGCCGAGCGATTGAGGAAAAAGTGCTCGCCCCGATGGGTTTTCGCTGTTTTGCAATTGGTCGTAACGTTTCGCTTGCGGACCAGACGGATGACGCAATAAAACGACTAATGGGCTCGTGCGAATGTTTGGTCGGCGTTGCTACGGAGCGGCTGAATGCAACCGACCGCAACTTTCCTGACCAAACGCCGCGGATCGCAACGCCTTATCTTCTCCAAGAAACGTCGATGGCGTTCCAGTCCAATAGACCTTTCCTGATTATCAAGACAAAAGACCGTAATCTACAGGGCATCACTAACCGCAATTTACGGCTTGAGATAGAGCCAGAACTTTCAACGAGCGGAAAACCCAGCTTTCACGACCACCCACCTAATATTCATTCCGGTTCACGGGATTTGAAAGGTAAGGCTTTGGAAAGGCGGGCCAAACTTGGTATTGATAAACTTAAAAGCTCCGTTGGCTGGCTTTCGTCTATCGTCGTGGGCACTGTCGCTCTATCGAAGGGGATTGATTGGGTTCTACAGCCAAACAGTTTTGGCGAGTTTTATTACCGAGACGCAGAGTGTAAACGCTGCTCTTATCGTGAAGAATGCAATCAAAAATGCGTCGGGCAGCTAACTACTAGACCACTATGATTCAATTTCCACAACGACCTGAAGATTTTCAGTTGAAAGCGACTCTCATCACGCCGAGCGGCGGGAAACTAACGAACATTCGCTGCAAAATCTTCCTTCCAAAGGAGAGGACGGAGCGAGTTGCTATTTATCTGTTGCCGACCGAAACACAATCAAAGAAGATAGGTCGCGGCTATGCTCTTTACCGCAAGTTTCAATTTACGGCCAGCCGAAAGGAGTTAAACGGCGACTCGCTAATCATCACCTCGGACGAGGTGTTTACGATAAATGTCTCAAGCAAATATTGGGACAAGGATGCGGCAGAAACAATCTGGAAGGCGGAGCCTATCGGGATAAAGATTCAACATAAACTGCGGAGAAGTAGTCCGCTTACGGAGGTTCGATTTTGGATAACGCGGACATCGATACTTCACCCCGTTATGATGATCACCAATGATTGGCGAGGCCATAGAAGCGTTCGACGGCACTATGTCCGAAAGTACCGCCTGGCAAACGGGCTTAGACTAAAGTTCGACCAACACTTCGATTCCGCTAAAAACGCAGACGGTGATGATGTTATCAAGAGCCATTTGGTTGCCGTTACAGATTTTGGGAAAGACAAAAAAGCAAGTCAGAAAATCGACACGAAACTCCTGCGTGAACTAGACGACTTTCTGCTCATCGCGGGATTGGCTCTGCGAATTCGTTCTCTCTGCTACGGGTGGAAGGCTTTCGATTCGATCGGCGTGACAGAGTTTTATCGAGGTGACGTTACCCGACCAGAAACGGAGAGTCGCTCAAGACCTTCGCAGGATGACGAGTTGATCGACCCTAGCCATCAGCAGGAATTCTTGAAAGTTGCTTATCGCAATTTCTCAAAGGACGCTTCAAAAGATTTACTTCGTGATGCTATTTACGCGAATCTCCCGAACGCACAGGTGCCGTTGGAATCCATATTTACAAATATGTTCTCGGCAATTGAAACACTCGTGCTCGCCTTTCGCCGAGCTAACGACCTCGAACTTATTTTTAGCGAGCCCAGCGAGGCCGACGAGTGGAAGCTATTGAGAGACGTGGGTCTCAAAACTTGGTTGAAGTCTCAACCGCTATTAGCAACACGACCTGAGAAAAGGTCGCTCGTCTATGAGAACCTGAGCGGCTTAGAACGGATATCTTTTACCTTCGCCTTCAAGAAATTCTGTGAAGCGTACAGTCTCGACCTCTCCGATTTGTGGCCGATTGGAGGAGGCGGCGAAAAGAAATGGTCGCTAACACTAATTCGTAACAAACTCGTGCACGGCGATGTTCTCGGTTCGCATAAATTGATAGCTCTTGATGTTGCGACCGCACACGTGCAGTGGACTCTAGAGCGGATGCTCCTCGCATACTTCGGCTGGAATCCTGACAAGTCTACGGTCGGCCGTAGCTATCTTTCGTCATTCAATAAGGCTCATCGAGAGAAAGATAAATACCGTGAGATTATTTCCGAGTAGCTGCAACTTAATCCGTGATTGAAACCACGGTAAGTGCACAGCCGATGCCGAATAGGATTGATGGCAAATTCATTTACAGTAAACCCCGCAACCGCTTCACTGATATTGGCGAAATTTCAGGAATATTTGGCATTAACCGACGACCGACGAGACAGCTTTTACACGAAATCGTTTTCTCTGCTCCAAACGCTCACCACTACTCATATCGAAACCATTTGTGAGGCCGTTTATGCCGCCAGTCTCAAGCGAGAGGAGGGGCGTCATCACGACTTCTCGGTTGTCTTAACACCAACCTTGTCGAAGTTTGACAACGAGATACGAGAGGCTCCGTATCACGGGTGCTTGAACAACGTCACCGCGTTTGAAAAACCGATTCCCATTGCGGATTTGCCGAAGGTCGCCCCCGCGTTTGATCGCACAAATCAAAGTCTCAGAATCTGGTTCGATGAAAAAGGCCAACTAGAGATTTGGGGATTTGCGAACGAGTTTCTGGACTATTACGGCCTAAGAATTCAACCGCTATTAGTTGGCGAGCTTTTGATTGATATTAAAGCCTTCGATTTCCCGTGGCTCCGATTATTGGTGACCTTTGCAGAGGCAGATATTGTTGAACGACAAACGCCGTTGCATTCCTTACTTCCGCAGGGTGATACAGCGACCCAAGCGGGTTCGGACGAGTGGCACCGAGCTAGTCACCGCAAGCGAAAAGTGTTCGGGTTAGTTGTCGATATCGTCAACAAGATGAGCCTACACGAGCACGGCGGCACTATGCTTTTTGTGCCACCCGAACGAGTAACCGAGATAATTGAACAATCTATAAAAGTGCCGATTGCCCTTCGTCCGCAAGGAGCCTATACGGTGATCAAGAATAAGCTTGACCTCGAAGAAAGGGAGTTTATTAACTCGATGAATTCGACTATCAAAAACGATAGCTTGGCGTGGAGCTTTGAGAAGGAGGCCGACCTTCTAGGGCAATTTACTGCAGTGGACGGAGCAACCGTAATCACAACAGAGTTCGCCGTTATCGCCATCGGTGCAAAGATAAAGGAATCCGTTGACGAGGGGTTTGCGGATCGGACGATTTGGGTTCGGCAAGCATTCCAAGATGCAAACGCAATGGAGAAAAATATTACCGATACTGGTGGCACACGGCATCAATCAGCGGCACATTTTGTTTACGACAACCGAGAAGCTTTTGCGATTGTCGCATCGCAGGACGGCAAGATTTCCATTATCTATTGGGACGAAAAACAACAACGGCTAAGTTCCTTTACACACGCCGAATATTCATATCGAGGGCTCAAATATTCGTGAATTGATTAGTACGCAAATCAGTTCGCGGTTAGCAGTCCGCCTGATATTCTTTTGGTATGGCTGCGGAGACCTTTCGAAAGTTCAAGAGACATTATCACCTCACAAAAAGAGCTTGCTTCGAGGCGGCGGATGATGGAGGACTTAGCTTCAGGATCAGTCACAAGCGGGGCGAACCAGTCACTTATGAAGAGACTGCCCCCGAACGTGACAAGATCGCTCGCTTCGCGGCCTTAATCTACTCGTTCCTCAATGAACAAAGTGAAGTCCACTATCGAAAGATTCTGGATTTGATAAAACGGGATTACCCAAAAGTAACGACCACTGAGGATTTGGAAGAAATAGTCACCGCCGTCGAGCGTATTGAAAATGGCGTAATGTCATTTTCGATTAACAGAAAGGAATTCAACGCGAAGGGACTCTTCGAACTCGTTGCGAAGGCTGGATACTTCGAAAGAGACGAAGAAGCTGTGAAAGTGTTTGAAGACCTTCAGAAAATGCCGCTGGCTTTTAATCTAGTTTGGTATCAGTTCAAAGCTTATGTGTTCGACGCTTTCAGAGTTATTTCTGTCATATTCGATTTGATTCGAGGAGTTGAGAACCACGAAGAGTATCGGGATCTCGTTAGGCCGGCCGAATCCCAACTAAAACGCTGCATCTATTGCCTCAAGGAAGAATGCCCATTCAACAGCGAAGAGCATATTTTTCCAGAATCTCTCGCTGGCGACGCTATTTATTTGCCTCCTGGTTTCGTTTGTGACCCGTGCAATCACGGCATATCTTCTCTACTAGACAATGCTCTTATGAGCTTCGAACCGATTGCATTCTTAATGGTACAGTTCACGCCTTTTACCAAGCGGGGTAAGTTTCCGAAAGCAAACTTCGGAAATATGACGATGGAGAAGACCGACCCGAATCACATCAAAATTGTCGCCAAAAACAAAAGTGGCACGCCGAAAAACAAACGAACTCTTGAGGATGGATCGGAGGCTTTTACTTTAGCTTGGACGGGCAAGAAGTTGGACTGGAAGGTTATCGCGAGAGCCGTTTATAAAATCGCCTTGGGATTCGTCGCCTACGATTTAGGACACGAGACCGCACTCGATGAACGTTATAACCCCGTTCGGGATTTTATCGTCAATGGAAGTCCGTTCCCGAACAATATGATCGTCTCAACGAAATCTAAACCGCATCCGTCTCTTCGAAGCCATTCCGACATGGGATTCGGTGGCACGCCATTCTTCATAGACATATTCGGAATGATGTTTTTTCTAAACCTTGAAGAATTTCCAAAACTAGAAATTCGAGGAGAAATGAAGGATCTCCTAAACGCCATATCGGACAACTATGAGTTTGAGATTTTCCCCCTAAATCGGTAATCAACTCGGCGCTCACAGAAATTATGTTCTGATCGAACCGATGTACCGCCTAGTTTGGATAACTAAGAATTATTGTGACAACTCTCCGCACGATATCTCAATTTTTAAGGCTGGAATCCTCGCTCCTTGGCTTTCTGGCACTTTTTATTCCATTATTCACAAGAAACAACGACATTTCATTGAGTTTCCGCACGGCGGTTCCGTTGCTATTTATCGCATTTTGCACCTTTATTACCAATGACTTAGACGATTTAGAAAAAGACCGGGTGAACCATCCAGATAGAGCGCTACCTGCGGGTCTTTTCTCTCCGGCATTCGCCGTAATTTTGTATTTCACGTTTTTAGGATTAGCTCTTTTTTCAACGAAATATTTTACCCCTCCAAATCTTAGCTTCCTTTACTACAGCGCGATCTCGCTATCGATAAGTTATGGATATGTCGTTGCGTATCTTCCCGTCCTTAAGACACCTTATGTGGCGATCGCCACTACCGTTCCAATATTGATCGTTGCGTGTCATTATCCCAACGAGATTAAGTTATATGCGGCTACGGGCTCCATTTTTCTGCTTACTTTGGGACGGGAAACTTGCAAAGACATAAGAGATAGGGCGGGCGACGCTCTTACCTTCATGCATCGGTTCAAGCCCGTTCCCCTAGCCAAAGCGGCATTTTCTCTACAAACTTTAGGATTGCTCCCGCTGGCGTGCGTAATAAATACGACTGGAGATGTAATCGACTTGCTCGCGATGGTCTTTCTGCTTGCCGTATCGGGTGTTTATTGGTTTAAGTTCGAAAGCTATAAATTGTCCCTAATCCTTATGAAAATCCAGCTCTTTGTCGGTCTGTATTTTTTGATTTGAAACGGCTTTGATCGTCTCAACTTATCATTTTAGTAAAGTTTGTAATACCAGAGCTAAAATTGTAATTCCAATAGGCAAATCGGCTAGCGCGTGCTGTAAGCTATAGCGCAATTCATCGCGAGACATTTTGTTAAATTCGATAAGATACGAACGCTTTTCATATGCATTGAGATTCTCATTTGCCATTTTTTGCCTCAAGTTCTTCATCTCGACGTCAATAGACTTGCTATACAGCTTCCGCAATACTTCCCGTGGGTAGAAATTGAAGATCAATAACACCGGTGTCGCCATGATTGCCGGAAGGATAATTAAAATTTTGACATTTTTTCCGAGCTCGCTGCCGTACGTAAACGGTCCTGCGTAATAGAACATAATATGAACATAAACAAAGATCATTGTTAATGTCGACGCTACGTTTACATACCAGTTAATACTATCGAGCTCACGCTCCTTAAAAAGATTGCGTGTTACCTTAACATCCAACAGCGAATGAAGCATCATCGACGTATATCTTAGTTTACGTCCGACAAATGAGGCGAAGCCGTATTCAGCGCAAACGGCGATCATCATCATGATATTACCGGTTCCTGTTAACGGGAATTGGCAATAAGTAAAAATGAGAAACGCCGCAAAGACCGTTTGCGCCGCAAAAAGCATGTTACTTTTCTGGCTCCAAAAATGAGCCTTTTGGGCGGCGTAGTCGGTATCCTCCAGCTGCTCCTTTGTAAACACAGCTTCGATCATTTCTGGAATATCTTTTTGCTTTTTGAAAACGACCAGAGCCGTTCCAATACTCAGACCTAGAGAGATGATAGTCTTAAATGAGCTGTTATAAGCTGTGACGAATTCCTGGGCTTCGGTTTCGCCATCAAGATACCGAATGAGGACCATACTAAAAACACCGTAGCCCACGCTTATCGCCAAGCCAGCGAAATAGACAAACATGGCATCAAAGGGCGATTTTTTTGTCACAATAATTCTTAGTTATCCGTCGTAAATCTGAATTTCACGTATTATGCCTCAGCCATCTGATTATTACAATCTAAATTCGGTCATCCTGTGAACAAAATCAACCATTAGGTTTTTATCTCACTAGATATTTAATTCTAGGAGATATTCATCTATGGAAATGGCAGTTGCGCGAATGGCGTTTATCAAGGGCTATTTTTCAACCAATGACAGACAGAAAAAAACAGAGGTTGCATACATGCTCGACACAAGTCAGTTTGAGCTTTTCATCGGAGCTCAAACCAATGTCAAATCAATAAGCGGCCGGCACATTGAAAATTGGGCTGAAGATTTGAAAGGAAAAGGGTATTCTCCTGCATCCATTAAGCGAAAAATTGTTTCACTAAAAGTATTTTTTAGCTACTGGCTCAGAAGTGGACTCTTAACGGAATCCCCTTTTTGGCGAATTAAGATCAGTATCGGCAAAGTTTTGCAATTGCCACGAACTTTAACCGACGATGAAATAAGAAGATTGTTAAGACAGGTTCACCGGCATTGCCTTATAAGAAGCAGCGCCGAAACGAGACACTTAGCTTCTTCCAAAGATTTTCTTTCGCTTCGAAACAAAGCCGTTCTTGAACTTTTGTTTGCGACAGGAGTGCGGGTTGGAGAACTTTCATCAATCGATATTGCAGACTACACAAGCTCTGAGGCTGCGTTCCGAATCCGTGGCAAAGGACGTAGAGAGCGGATGGCCTTTATCGTAGATCGCAAAACCGCAGCTATACAATCGGAGTATCTGAATGCGAGACTAAAAATAGACACCGAATGTGAGGCACTATTTGTAAATGCATTGGGAAGCAGACTCTCTCCGCAAGGAATCGCAAATATTGTGCGTCTGTTGCGCAAAGAATGTGGAATTCAAAGAAATGTGACGCCGCACATGCTACGTCACACGGTAGCCACGATGCTTCTCAAAAATGGGGTTGACATTCGTGTGGTCCAAGAGTTTTTGGGTCATGCGTCTATCGCCACCACACAAAGATACACCCATATTTCAAAAGACCATTTGGTAAGCGAGTTACAGGCTAGACATCCATCGCTGGCTATCAAGCGCGGTTGAAGCAATATCTGTGAACCCTTCTTGATCGAAATCCCAATTAGATATGAGAAACCGTTTTTGGGTGCGAAGGACGTTTCTGAAGATTTTGCGTTGGTGAGCACCAATTTATGGTCAGATAGCTCTATTGCTATCAGACTGCTGATATCGCATTTTATGATCTTGGCGATTACCTGAAGTTTAAGGCCAAAAAAAGCAGAGGACCAAGGAGGAGTTTCCGATCCAGCTGCAAGCGAGCACTTCATCGATCGATTCTGGTGCTCACCGAATGAACTGCGGTTGAATGATGTTCCCTTCGTTTCTTACTGTATTTTCGGCCGACGTTGGTGCGGTGCCATGTAAATTGGCTCTTTGGGGTAACTTGAAACTAGTTGCAAGGCGAAGAACCTCATTTAGATCGTTTTTGAGCGCATGCATTGCCGATTTGTCGGTTTGAACAAGACCAATTGACGGGAGATGGTCGTTTAGAACTCGGCCGGTTCTTTCTTTTACAATTTCTGGATCAGCATTGGACATTGACAATGCAAGCAGTTCAGTTTTCATGGCTTCTTGCAGTTTCTCTACGTGAAAGTCGGTCTTGTTTGCATCAGACTCGTTGGAAACTTGTCCCTGAATGCCCTCACGAGTATTCTTAACGGTCGTTTCCAGCCGATCCTTCTGGCCGGTCGCCAATTCATAAACGAAATCTCTTTCCGCAGGCGGCAGTTTTCGGTAAAGCCCGCTGTGGTCGAAGCTGTTCTTGTATCGAAGTTCATCATTCGGGGTTTTGAGACTTTGGAGAAAGTGTTTTGTCGCTGACAAGGACTCGTCAAGATACTTTCTTCCCATTCGAGATTCCAGACTATCGACCAATTGTTGAGCCTCTGGGCTTGGAGCGATCTCACCTCTCTTCAGAGCATCCACTCTCCCTTTTGTTGCCGCACCGTCGCCCGCATAGTTGAGTTTAGCTATGATCATTTCTGACGTGAAGTGTCGAGGTGACTGCTCGGTAAACAACATTTGCATTTCGTTGGACGTTAAGGCAGGCGAATTCCTAGTATCTCGATCTTGGCCGTTCTCCTGCCGTTGAAGACCGGCTGAAGCATTGTCAATCCGAATCTTTGACGATGCCTGAATCACTTCTTGACGAGATTGGCATCGGTCTAACATCTGGGCGTAGTCTCGATACCTTTCATTGAAGTGTCGGAGTCTCGTTTCCGGCTGTATTAGTTGGTGTGCGAGATACGCAGACGCAAATCGGAGGTCCTCGTAATAAAGCTCTTTTCCTTTCACACCATTCTCGATCGCTTTATCAGATTTTGCCCTGAACAGCTTCAGGATTATGGAGGGTGAAATCCCGTTCTCTAGTGCATCGTCCAACGCCGGAAATTTGACTTCAACCCAGTGTTTCAGTTCTTCGGACGACATTTCTGAAGCAAGCAGGTTGAGATGCGTGCTTTCAAGTTCGATCCGCTCAAACCCGAGAGTTGTCTGAACGTGTTCTGGATCGTGCGCGGTTGGCAGATGCTCAGCAGATTCAGCTACTTCTTCGACCGATTCTACTAACGAATGAACCGTTTCCTTGAGATCAGATTCGACAAGTGGCTCGTACGGAATCGAACGATCAGTTGGTTCCAACTTCTCCATCTCCTCAGCCACCTTTGCGATCTCTGCTAGAGTCCTGTCAAACCGTTCTGCGGTTGATTCTGATTTTGCCTCTTCTTTACGCTCATCTAACAGTTCATTTTTTCCATCTAACGCGTCGTAAATCCAACGAAAGACCTTCGCCTCGGTTTCGCGATCGGGATTACTGCCGGCGATTGATTTCCCAAATTTAAGGATTTGCGGACCGACTTCGCGTGCTCTTTCTGATCCGACCAATGGCTCAAGTCGCTTTACTCCGTAACTTAGAGTTGCCAGTTGCAGCGGTGATTTTAGATCGTGAGATTCCTTCGGAATTATCAGGACACCGTTTTGAACAGTTCCACCACGCTCGTAGGTATCGCGAAGAAATTGTGATGCGCCGTTAAGGTATGAAGCGTGCTCGCTTCTATTTCGACCTTTGGTGTCGTCGAGTTTGGAAAGGACAAGGTCTGATTTGCTAATCGAAAGTATCTCGTTGATCGTTCTTTCTGTTCGTGGATTGGACGGGCGGAAGTTTGATCCCTGAGCAAGAGGCAATCGTTCGACTTGATTTAGTTCTCTCGCATTAATTGCCCTTGCGACCTTTTCGATCGCTAGCTTAACGACATCCGCGTGGCACGTTTGCCCCGCTCGACAAAAACATGTGATCGAGATCGATTGGCCATTCCTGAATGCTTCGCCAAGCAGGACCATGCCTTCCCTCAGTCCGCCTTCGTTCTGTTTGTAACTATTTCGAAGCCGTTCCGAATAAGCAATCAGGGCGGCATCGCGACCCCCACCGCGTGGTGCAATTTCGTTCCGATTGGGCGAAAGAAGACTCAATTCTGGGGTAATTATGTTCCCAAGATCGAGACTACGGTTTGGCAGAATTGATTCATCGTCGTTTAAGCGAGCAACCACCTTATTGCTCAGATCATATTTCATAATTCGTCCATCCTCGTCTCGATCAGTTAGCTAACCGAGTTAAAGAAAGGGCAAATCATGTGCCTTGGCTTTTGAAAAATCGAAGCTTCGGAAATTCTTTGACGAAACGGCGCAGACGTCATGTTTCGTGATGGTGTCGGGTATGAGGAATTTACGAGGCAGGGCGAAGTTGGTTCGTGTATGGGTCAAGCCATCGGTCACGCCGGCATCGGTGTTACCGCCACGAACCGCGCTTAAATCACGAGAGCGACGGTCACACGAATCTCCCACACCGTCGCAAAATTGTCATAGTGTTTCGAATACTGGATCACCCATCGCATCGAAACTACGCGGAAAGTGAGTACATACTGGAGGCAAAAATCGGAGCACAGGATGCTCTTTTACGATGCCTCGAGTGCCGTCATACGTGAGATATAGTTGAGGAAGGTCAGCAAGAGTCCAGGCCGTAAGCAGATCAACGGCGATGCCAACGGCCGTAGATGCTAATACCCCGTTCGACCAAACAACTTGAGGATTGTCACCTACGTCACCGTAACGACCGGCCTCTTCGGCAAGTTTGACCGGCGTCAGGAAGCCCATGCAGCGCATGCACGCAAAACCAGGAATGGACAGAATCACCTGTCCGGAAATATCAAATTTCCCTTTGTCATATTCACGAACGTCCATGCCTATATCGATCACAGGCATAAGGTATCGCCTCGCTGACTGTTCTATTTCAGCCCGGGCCGCGTAGCCATCGACACAGGCAACCACTAGATCGCAAGTCCGAAACTTTTCAGGATCATCCTGCCAGCGGCCGTATATTTTTTCGACTGTAGCTTTTGGTAGAATGCCCTTTATAAGGCGGGCCGCGATATCTACTTTTCTCATCGAACGGTTGACATCAACGTCTCTACCGCCCACGAGGCGATTAAGATTTGGCCTCTCGATTTCCTGCGGATCAAAAACTCGAAAATTCTGGAAGCCAATGTGTGCTAATTGTTGGCCAACGTGAGAACCACCACCACCAAGACCGATGATGCCAACACGCGTGCCAGCGAAAATATCCTGAGCGGTATTACCTAAGAAAGATTGTCGTTTGTATTGATCTGTCATTGTGTTAATACTCGCAGCGGATAGCCCACAACGTTAATGCGGGCGACTGCAGATAAATTGTCGGTCTTAGATGCCTTAATTTGTGCGATCGCGGCATTGCGACTAAAGACCAACAACCCATGAGCAAGGTTGCCGACATTACAAAAACTCTGAATGATCGGCGGAGTTTCCCTGCGATCGGTCGAACTCATCGTAGGCAGCCCGTAATGATCGTGCAGGTGTACGTGAAGCAAGCTGACGCGGTCGGTTAGAATGCGTTGCATTGCACTGCGGATGGCTTCGCCATCAATGCGGGCTCCAACCGAGTCATCTTCTATATATCGTTCGTCCGCCAGAGGAAAGTAGTCAGCAACTAGAAATATCTGTGTATGCCGAGCGGCGTTGCTGTGTTTAGCGACGAGAAAACCAACCCGCTCGAAAGCATACGGGTGCGGTCTGCGCAGATCTTCTAATGTGTTCTCATAGATCGACCGGGGAATTCTTATTTCACTGTTCACGTGTAAGGGCCCCCAGATGTTCGAGAAGTATTTGTAATAAGGTTTGATTCTGCGGCGGTACCTGCCAGGAGAATACCTGCCAGGTGCGTTCAAGGATATGGACAGGTTCACGCCAATTCAGTGCTATTGTCGATGACACCCGCTCGGCAAAAAATAGTCTTGAATGATAACCATCGCGAGCCGTCGGACACAGCAATACATCCATCTCGGAAGGCTGGCAACCCGCCGGCATCTTCAAACGCGGCAATAAATAGTAAGTGATGCCCGCTTCTTCAGCGGACATCACTTCGGCGGACACCCTTTTTAATCCGTCTATTTGCTCTCTGGTACTCATATCTATGATGACGCTCCCGAATCAGCATGGCTATGAAACTCTTCCCCACCGCGAATATGCACCTTGGCGTCGTTCGCAAGGTCGACAAGTTGACCGTTAATAACCTGAGCAAGTATGTGTGCTTGTGGCACACTGCCAAGCTCCTTTAATTCCACGACTCGGTGTTGACCGCGACGCATCCTGTAAGGATCGTCGTTTATTTTAATTTCGACCTGACCGTTTCCGTGTTCGTCCGACGAGTCGTTCTCTAGTGCCTCGCCTGCACTGTGTTCAGCTTTCATATCTTTTTCTAAGCCTCGTTTATTTATTGGATTACTGCAGACGAAGGCCTGCAGCTGAGAAATTGTCATTCTCAACCTATTTAACGAAATGGCGTTACACAGAATGTGTTAGAAGAGAGAGTTGAAATGTGTCGAGAGAGCGATCGCTGCGACCTCTTCACTTACTTCGAATATGGATGCGAGGTCTGCAGTTGTCATTCCTGGCTTATACGCTGTCTTTAGAAAAGCCAGCGGCACGAGCAACTCACCGGCAAAAGTATCGGCTTCAGATTCGTAAACGTCCTTACCGTGTACCTCATCGCGGCTAACAGGTGTATCTATTGTGGCCACATCCTCGAGAACAGACCGGTCTCCGTGAAAAAAATAATGGCCTAACTCATGTGCTAATGAAAACCGTCTGCGGTTTGGGTGATGGTTCTTGTTGACCGCCGCCGTTATTACACCTTCGTCATTGATGATCAACGCGTCCACATCATCCGGAAAGTAATCAACTTCTTCGTATTCGAGCCCTTCCTTTGCAACCAACACCTTTAGGTCCACCGGCGGCGAGGTGATTCCGTTGCGGTCCAAAATGGTCCTGGCAAATTTTCGCACATAACCTTTACGTGGTTTCATAGTCATTCAGCTCAAGATTGAATAAGCTCGGACCAGCCTTCGGATTCGAGAGTTCCCTTCAGTTCTCCTAACCAATGTGACACATCTTCTGACGGCTTTTCTGATTTCTTTTTGGCGGCCAAAAACCGTTCCAGAGCACGAGCCGTAGAATTGCCGCGCGTTTCCGTCATCTTCCCCCGGTTTGACCGCGCCGAGGCGTATATTGGACCTTTTGCCTGCAGCACGACGGCTGAAGTATTGATCAGCTTTTCTGCAGCGTCGTAGTGCAGCTTAAATAGGTGCATTAATGCCCCGATGAGCTTTGTGGAGCACGCCCAAGGCAGAATGCGGCCTTTCTCTAAATCTTCAATGGTTTTTGGTTGTTCGTCGATTGCGGTCGCGACATCTTGCGCAGACAATTCCAAAGACGCTCGGATCGTTTCAATATAATCACCAAACGTATATTCCGATTTCACAGTCTTGATCGGATCCGTGATCTTCTGCCCGATGCGTTTCTCGATAAACCGTTTCTGGATTCGAATTACAACATCGGCCGCTGCGTCTTCTGTTTTCGATAGCACCTGATCGACGAGTTGATCATTTATTTCGTCGTCATATCTCGAGAGCAGAGTCAGCTTCAACAGCTCTGCCATCTTTTCTTTGGTCATTTGTAAGCTCCTTCGAGTATGCGGCGTCGAGCTTCTCCAAGGCTCGCTTGTGCCGGACTCTTAATGTTGCGGGTTTTTCGCCTTCGATCTCCGCAATTTGGTCATAATCCATATCGATTAGCCTTAGGCGCAAGATCGTTTGGTCTTCTAAACTTAACGATTCCAAAGCACGCTCCACGGCATCAATCTCAACATCAACCGACACGAAGCCGTCGTCGTCGGCTGCTGCCTGTCTCTCCTTTTCCTTCCACTGATTTTTTGCAAACTCGTCGAATGCGTCGATTTGTTTGTCCGGATCGCCGTCCTTTAGAAACTGCGGCCTGACAAACTCCGCCTTCTTCGCCTGTGCCGCTAGCCGCCTCACGTGATCTATCGTCGCGTTTAGTCCAATTCTGAAAATCCAAGTGGTCAATTTCGCTTTTCCCTTAGGATCGAATTTGATAACCGACTTATGCACCTTCAAAAGCACATCCGACGCTATTTCCTCAAGATCAAGCGGATCAACTTCGTAAAACTGGCTCGAGAGAAATCCGGCCAGCTTCGGTAAGACGCCGTCGACAAGTTGATCAAAGGCCAGTGGATCTCCGGCCTTCAGACGTTTAACGAAATCTTCGCTGTTGATATCCAAAATAATTCGCCTTTCAATAGCCATAACGAAATCGCGTTACAGGACCTTCAAAAGCATGATAAAGGCCTTCATTCGTAGTACTTACGAACAAGAGGCCTCGAGCGTAATAATGGACAATCCCCGATGCCGCAAATAATCTCCAATGGCGAGAGACCGGTACCAAAAGGTTTGTCGATTTCCCGCATCATTTTCGAATTTGTTTCTTTTCGATAAGTGCTCAGCCCGCGCAACAAGCTCGAGCAGGTCGTGCACATCCGCAAATTCCAATCTTGCTGTCCTCGCTTCCGAGATCAAACATGCTAAGGGATTCGCGTTTGACGCCCACGGCGTTCCGACCGCTCGCCAACGCTTCTACTAAAGTCGTCCCGCTGCCACAAAAAATGTCCGCAACACTATCTTGCGGATTCGATAATTCCTCAATTAGAGCCGCGGGGATTTGCGGAATATACTTTGCCGGGTAGGGGTGCAGTCCATGAGTAGAAAGGTTTGTTTTAACCACTGTAAAATCCCAGTTGATTTGGGTTAGCGAGGTTGCGGTTTCGGTTTGCATCTTAGCGTAATTATAGCGGTTATGCAGAAAACGTCTATGCTCTGCGCCGAATTATGAAATAATTACAACTTCTTTCCCACCCAACTTCCCTTCGCTCACTTCCCTATGGAGGTTCCTTAAAGGCGAACGAGCTACGCGTTGACAAACCGGAAGGCGAAAGGAAACCAGAGTGCTTAGAAGTGAAGCAGCATCCGCTGAAATCACGACCGTTCCATTCCGACACTAAACTCGCGGTCAGTTGTCCGATCTCGATCGTCAGATATTGACCCTTTTTCAGGCATTGTGTTGACACGTTCGTTACCCGTTTCGCCTCGTGTATCGACGTCAAACGCTTTCCTCAGGATTTCATTGAAACTTTCAGAATTCACTCTGGCAGAGTGTCCTAGCGTCGTGCTAAGTCGTTTTGCTTCTTTGCTGCTCGAAGTGAGTTCGATTCGTTTCTCGATCTCAGTAATTTCGCCTGTTGTAAAGACCGGTTCGTAAGTGGGATCAGCAATACCGCTCCAGATAGAGGGTTGCTTGTACTCCGAAACCTCCCTGCCGGCGTTCAAGGAGAGATCTTTTGCCGCGGCAACATCCGCTTTGAGATTTCTCTCGCGATCCTTTACGCGGGCCTCCAGTTCACGTCTCAATACTCTGTGATCCTTGCCCTCCAGCAACAAATTCAGGCCATGATCCAGGATCGACGCTTTTCGCGGCAGATCGACATCGTTCAGACTCAGATAACTTATCGACCCGTTCTGTTTGTCCTCGATCGCAAATTTGTGAAATCGTTTCGATTTTCGGTAGAACGCGAGATCTTCTTTCGCCTTATTCAGACCAATATTGCATAGGATCTCTCTGGCCATTGCCCGGCCCGCGACCACTTTAGTGACATCACCAACGGCTGAAGACCCAATCATTCCATGAGCACGAATTTGTTCGCTTTCGGCCGCAAGGATCGATGTTTTTTGAAGACTCCAGTTGGATGCATTTTCTTTTGGCATTTTGAGCTTCCTAGAAAGTGATTCAATCTCGATGATCTGCTCCGAAGAAAATCTTGGCTTCACGTTTTCCGCGTTGCTGTTTCGCTCAAGAATTTCGCGCAGAACACCGGCCACTTTTTGATCATTCCGGAGCGTTTTTTGTAGGCGCATAGAATGCTCGTTCAAGTTACTTTTAACGGCATCCAACAAATGAAGTTCCTTTGACTTGGAATATCGAGTTTCCGGCCTGTCCGTTAATGATCCGATCGCCGAGCGAATGCTCTGAAGAACCGAGCGACTAGAGTTGTTCTTACCATTAAATTGACGATCTAGCACAGCCAAGGAAACCTGATCTTTCCCGACCGTCACCTTCCGGTAATAGGAGTTATCTTTGAAGTCTGCGATCTGCCTTGCAGAAAATTGCGCTCTCATCTCGGAGAGCACCTTCTGCCCGGCCAGAAGCTCAAGCTCCGCGACGGTTCTAGGGCTAATTTCTTTGTTTGCCTCAAGGTCGGTCCTAACTCGCTCCAGGAACCGATCTTCGCGAATTTTCGAGTTCGAAAGACACTGACTTTGAAGTTCATCCAGTTCTTGTTTATTGAAACCAGGCGGCGGTAACCTTGATCCTCTTTTTTTGTAATCGGCTCGGATCTTAGCTGCTTCCTTTCGGGCAAGCGCGGTCTCCTCTTTTAGCTTGAAAAATTCCGATTCTTCCTTAGCGAGGATGTTGTTCGTTATCGCCAAGATCTGGCGTTGCTGCGACGTTTTCTGAGAGTCGCCGAAATCACTTGGCGTTTGCTGCAGTTCCCTCAACGAGATTCTATGTTTTGCGCCGTCAGCAGGATCGACAATTGGAAATTTCAGGTTCTTACGATGCTCGATGAGGAATGCAATTCGTTCTTCCTTAAATTTGAGTTGGTATTCAGCCAGAATGCCACGGCGCAGGATCTCTCGTTCGTGAATATTTCCGTCGTTTTCCTGAGCCTTAATACCGTCATGGTTCTTTGAAACATTGCGATGGTGCGGCTTGTCATTGGTGTGTTCCCGTGAAGGTGTCCGTTCTGAGACAAACTCAGTTAGTTTCATCTTCGCGGACTCAATCAGAATGCCGTCGACGATCTGCTTTTCCCCGTCGATTAACTCAAAGTGTGGAAGTGCCTCGCGCGGGATTTTATTTAACGATCTGCTTTGAAGATCGTTGGTCAGGTACTGCTTTTGAATCGCGATATGAACATGCGGGTTTGCCGTGTTGAGATGGACCGCCGCGGCCCACGCAAGACGCTCGCTGTGGAGACTTTTTTCAAGCTGACTGATCGCAAATCGGGTGACGATCTTTAATCGCCGTTTTCGTTCCTCATCGTTCGATCCAAGCTGTAGAAAATCCGCCTGCTTAAATGAAAGAACCAAGTGGTGCAGATCGTTGTTTGAAGGACGGCCCTTGCCACAATCTGATTTAAGAAAATTGTTGGCGCTTTGAACGGTGAGATGTTCGGTGAAGGCATTGAAGATTTCGCGGCCTTTCTCTGGCTCTTTACTTCCGTCTATCTTACTGTGAGCAAGATAATGAATGAGACCCCGAGAACTGCCTCTTTTCGATTGAACGCTTGCGATTACTCTCATGACTCGCCTGCTTTTTGTTTTGTCGTTTTCGGGAGCGATTCAATCCGCTGTTTTAGAATGTGGATCTTGGTTCCGAGATAGCTATCCGGAACAGACTCGTCCCCGACAACATGCTCATGGAACAGGAGACATTTCTTTAGATCGGAGACGGCGTGTTCGATCAACTCCGCCATTGCCGTCGAGGCGATGACAACGCTCTGTTTCCGGTCGTCGGTTTCCGGTGCCGCGTATTCGATGAGCTTTGTAAAGACGAGGTTCAGAGACGAAATCGACATGCTCGACATCGTGTAAATTTCAGTAGTTAGCGAGTTCGCTTGACGTAGAAGTTCCAGAGCATTTTCAAGCTCTGATTCCATTCGATCAATGCTCTCTCGGATCTCAACAAGATTGTCGTTGGCTGATAGGCTGACTGTTTCCTGTTGCCGACCCGTCCGCACCAGCCATTCAAGCTTTTCCTGGCAGCGACCCGAAGCAAAATGTTGGTGTCTCTCGTTCAAAGCAAAGTGGATCATTCGCCGGACTATGGCTGCCTTAGTTTCTCCGGTCTCGACTGAGATTTCCCCGAGCTTTTTGTGGTCTTCATCGTAGGGCCTGACGCTGATCGGCCGTCCCTGTTTTGACTCGATTTCGACCTCGATATTTTTTACGATTTTCTCTCTGTCACGTTTTCTCATCTCTTCCGGTTTTCGTAGGGACGTTCTGTCACCAGGTGATGGGTTTGTAATTTTTCCGACCGGGAGTGAATGTGCAAAACACGTGCCTCTAGCGAGTTTCACGTTAAGATCGTGGTTTGTAATTTTGGTGACAACGCGTAAATCGATGTGAGTGATGGAGTTACGCGAATTACAATGGGCGGTTTCTGGTCTATCCTGTCATACACCTGCAGCTGTAATTTTTATCTTTTTACAAGGCCCCTCGATCTGCCTCTTTTTTACGCCAAAAGCGGTTCGATTATTCGCCGCCCTTTGCAATTAATTTCCGCTGCTCTCTGCTTCGGCACGCCGATTGATCTCCATGCTGCGATAGATAATCTAATTGACAAAGGGAGACCAATACTTATGAACGATCAGCGTAATATCACCCCCAATACAAAGCACAATTCCGAGCGGCCGCTGCTGCAAATCAACCGCCTCACTTACGTGAAGTTGAACACTAGAGTACTCGAAGCGACCGAACAGAAACTGAAGCAATATCTACAGTTCGCAACGGTCAACATGAACACTGAGATAACCAATGATGATGTTGTCGAGTACGCGCTAAACCACCTTTTCGAACGCGATCCCGCATTCAAAAGCTGGCTTAAAATTAAGATTTAGAAGAACAGACGCTAGGCAGAAAAGGCTGATGGGAGGGTTCCGATCCCGGCGAATTTTGCAGCAGGAACGAACGATTGATGTGCTATTCCGTACCTGGAAACAACCTTCTCAAGTTCCATCTCAAAATCGCGAATCTCGAACTGTCCGGAACCATTAATGAGATGGCCGGACAGTTGCTCCAGATCATCTCCCGACAGATCGCTCCACACCCTTGCCGCAGCACGCGCCAGACGGTCGGCTACTTCCTGAAACGGAACTCCCGAATGCCCTTTCACCCAGCGCCAGGTGATGTGATGGCCGTAGCAAGCTTCGATCAGGCGGGTCCAGAAAGAACGATTTGTACGCATTCTGTTTCGGCCTGTCATGGTATCTATTACATACCTTGAGTCCGACACAATCTCGACACGGCAACACCTGCGAAGCTGCTCTAGAGCCTGTGCACAAGCAACGATCTCTGCCTGCTGATTGGTGGTCTGTCCGAGGTATTTGGCTACCAGTTTTATCTCAAGACGGTTTTGATCGAGCAATACCGCGCCGCATCCCGCCGAAGAGTCGATCGCGCCATTTCTCATGCATGACGCATCGGCATAGATCGTTACGAGAGGGGCATATCCGTCTGCGCTTCCACGTTCGCCTTTACTGTCAATCAACCTGATAACACTCATTGTCCACCTCTCGTTTTTCGCTAAAAAGAAATGGGGCTTAGCATCGTTGCCACGCCCCATGTTTGATAGAGAACTAACCTCAGAACTGATCGACGAACTGCTCTTCGACTGGCGTCTCAGGAGCAGTTGGGCCGGTGTATTCCGGGACATCAGGCTCGTCGCTGCTGCCGTTCGATGCCGATCCTTCCTGATCGTTACCACGGTTCGAACCGACGAACTCAAACGAGAACAATGACACCTCGGCACCGGATCTGGGTTCTCCCTTATCCGTACTCCACGGGCTGAACGAGAGCCTGCCGTGAACGAGCAGATGCGTGCCCTTCTTTACGTGCTCGGCGATCGTCTCAGCCGTCTTTCCGAAGGCAACGACGTTGAACCAGTGTGTGACTTGCACACGACCTTCGGGACTGTTCTTGAAAGAGTTTGAGGCGAGGGGAAAGCTCGCGACCGGAGTTCCCTTTTCTGTATATCGCAGGCTCACATCGGGGCCTGTGTTTCCTAGTATCGAAATATTTGCTGACATGGATTATTCTTGCTCCTTTTTTGGTTTAGTTTTTCTCCGAATGGAACGGCGGTTCACCGTGTTAAGAGAACTTCTGGGCGTTCTGCCTTGCGTTTTGGCCGCCGCTCCTTTCGTCACATGACTAACATCAACTTTTAGGCCGAAGGCACAACCTGGACGTGTGATCTCTGAACTGCCGGCTGTGCAAAGAGGCTGTTCTGGATCATGCGACTGGTGCGTACGCTCTCGCTCAGTTCCGCTTCTCTTGCCCTTACCGCATCCCAGAGTTTCTGTTTCTCCTGACGCTTAAATGCCTTTGCCTCCGCGTCGTTGTAGAGACCGAACTTGAGGAAACGAAGCTGTCCGAAAGTTGCTTTTTCGATCTTTCGAAGCCAATGTCCAGCCTCTCTTGAAAGCTGTCCCTTAAGCCTGACTTCCTGAGATTTTGCGACTGTGTTGAGAGCCGTGAACTCCTTGAGGGAAAGCCTCTTCTGATCCTTAAAATCCGCGTAGGCTTTCTTCTTCAGATCGGCTACATCGGCTGTATCGGCAGTGCCACGGATAGCAAGATAGGTTTCCTGATAGGCTTCGTGGCGAAGGCTTCGCAGATGGAAATCGGCGTATTGACGCTGCCACATAACACGCAGAATCGAAGCCGTGTACTGCATCTCTTCGAAGTCAGGATTGATCTCCTGATCGACAAGCAACT